>JBAWDM010000234.1:0-10143 GCA_049590735.1 Asticcacaulis sp.
CCCCTAAAGTGACCGTATTTGACTACAAACCTTCAAACAGGGCGGTCGACAGATAACGTTCGGCAAAGCTTGGGATAATCGCCACAATGGTTTTACCGGCATATTCATCCTTCGCCGCCAGACGGAAGGCCACTTCGAGGGCAGCGCCGGACGAGATGCCAACCGGCAGGCCTTCGGTCGCGGCAGATTTACGCGACATGGCAAAGGCGGCGTCATTGGACACGGTTTCCACGGCATCAATGATGCTGCGATCCAGAATGGCCGGGACAAAACCGGCGCCAATCCCCTGAATCTTATGCGGGCCCGGTTCACCGCCGGACAGGATAGGCGAGGCCTCTGGCTCGACCGCGATCATCTTGACCGACGGCTTTTTGGCTTTCAGCACTTCGCCAATACCGCTGATTGTACCGCCCGTGCCCACGCCGGATATGACAACATCGACCGAGCCGTTGCTGTCGTTCCAGATTTCTTCGGCGGTCGAAATCCGGTGAATCATCACATTGGCCTGATTTTCAAACTGATGGGCAATCACAGCCCCCGGCGTTTCCTCAAGCAATTCCTGAGCCCGGTTCATGGCCCCGCGCATGCCCTTTTCCGCCGGCGTCAGTTCAAGACGCGCCCCCAGTATCAGCAGCATTTTACGCCGTTCGATCGACATGGATTCCGGCATGACCAGAATGCACTTATAGCCCTTGGCGGCCGACACAAAGGCCAGCGCAATGCCAGTATTGCCGGAGGTTGCCTCGATAATGGTGCCGCCCGGCTTCAGCTTGCCGGAGGCCTCGAGCGCGTCAATCATGGCAATGCCGATACGATCCTTAACTGAGGCAAGCGGATTAAAAAATTCCAGCTTGGCCAGAACGGTCGCCTTGGCGCCCATAGCGGCTGACAGGCGCGGCAACCGCACCAAAGGCGTGTCACCCATCGTATCGAGAATCGAGTCAAAAATCTTGCCGCGGCCCTGTCGGCTTAGGTGCGGTGTTTCGGAAATGGCCATAAGAATGTCTCCCGGTTGCATATTAGAATGAAAGCTAGCGAATGAGATGGTGGCTACGGATAAGCCTGTAAGCACCGCTCATCAAGATGATTATGTACATCTTAGCGCTTCCTGACTTCACGTGTAAGGCAAATCACCTCACAGTTAAGATCAGTTTGGCTAAACTGCCTTTTATCATACGCATCAAAAAGCGGGTGTCGGGGCATTTATGGATGATCACACGATGAGTACAGATAACCCCTCTGCCTCCCGCAGCTTTGCGGATGTTTCTTTGATACCGGATGTCGCCCATATGCCGCCCGCGGCTGATGCCGCGTCTGAGGCCAGCCCCGCCTATGCATTAAGCGCGCATGATCTGGCAACGCAGCTGGTCGGTAAGCTTTGCCATGACTTTATATCGCCCGCCGGTGCCATCATGTCCGGCCTTGATCTGCTCGAAGACCCGTCGGCTCAGGACATGCGTCAGGAAGCCCTTAATCTGATTTCGGCCTCGGCTAAAAAAATGGTGACCCTGGTGCATTTTGCCCGTGTCGCTTTTGGGGCCTCTTCAACATCCGAAGCCTTTAATGCCGGTCAATTGGAAAAGAATCTGGCTGACATGTTTTCCACCATGCGTGCCAAACTTGATTTTGCCATAGCGCCCGACATGGTGTTTGAAAAACCAGCTGCGCGCGCCTTGCTTAATCTGGGACTGCTGGCCGGTAATTCTCTGCCGACCGGTGGTAAGGCCCGCCTTGAAGCCCACAAAACAGACGAAGGGCTGGTTTTAACCGCCAATTCTCAGGGGCCGCGCGCCCGCCTGAAGGCCGAAGCCATAGAAGCCTTAAACGGACAGCCGCTTGGTGAGGGCTTAAGCGGTCAATGGATTCAACCGCACTGGCTCTATAGTGTTGTCCACGAAGCCGGGGGCAGACTGACCTTCACAAGCGAACCCGATCATTTGTCATTTCGGATTATCTTGCCCGCATAGGTCGCAATGTGGCCACAAAGTGAATAAATTCAGACTTTGGTAAGGTTTTGGCAACTCGGCCTTAACCAAACGCCCTGATAGTGATCCCGATAGGGTTCCGCCCAAAATCCCTCTTTGCTGAGGGAGCTGTTCTGGGCGGCAAGTAAACGGGGTACGCAGTGGACGATTTAATTGCTGAATTTCTGACTGAAACAGCCGAAAGTCTTGAGGTTGTCGATAGCGAACTGGTCAAGTTCGAAGCCAATCCGACAGAACGCAAGACGCTGGATAATATTTTCCGTCTGGTTCACACCATTAAAGGCACTTGCGGATTTCTGGGCCTGCCGCGTCTCGAAGCAGTCGCCCATGCCGGTGAAACCCTGTTGGGCCGTTTCCGCGATGGCAAGCTTGAAGTCAGCACCGTAGCCGTCACCCTGGTCTTGCATTCCATTGACCGCATCAAGGTCATTCTGGCCAATCTTGAGGCCACAGGCAGTGAGCCGGATGGCGATGATCATGACCTGATCGCCCAGCTGGAAGCGATGGCCGAAGGTCAGGAAGTTGATCTGGCCGCTGTCCAGAGCGTCGAAGTCCCTGTGCGGGTGATCGGCGCCGAGGTCGAGGCCGCCGAATTGCCGCAAGTTATCGAACAGGCCCCTGAACGCACCCTGCGTCCCGGCGAAGTCTCCGAAGCCGAACTTGAGGCTGCCTTTGCCGCAGCCGAAGCCCCCGACTGGATGAATGAACCGGAAACCATTGTGGAACTGCCTGAGCCTGTGTCTGAAATTGCGCCCGTTGCTCAGCCGGCCAAAACCGAGGCCGACAAAAAAGAAGGCGCGCCTGCACAGGCCGCCGCCGGTGAAGAAGGTCAGGGCATCACCACCACCCAATCCATCCGCGTCTCGGTCGATGTGCTTGAGGGCCTGATGACTCTGGTGTCGGAAATGGTTCTGACGCGCAACCAGTTGCTGCAAATCAGCCGTACCCGCGAAGATTCCGCCTTTGCCACCCCCCTGCAACGCCTGTCCACCCTGACCGGTGAGCTTCAGGACAGCGTGATGAAGACCCGCATGCAGCCCATTGGGGCGGCGTGGAAAAAGCTGCCGCGACTGGTGCGCGACCTGTCCTATGAGCTGGGCAAGAAGATTGACCTGGTCATGGATGGTGAAGGCACCGAACTTGATCGTCAGGTGCTGGAACTGATCCGCGATCCCTTGACGCACATGGTGCGCAATTCTGCCGATCACGGCCTGGAGCCCACCGAAGAACGGATTGAACTGGGCAAGCCCGGCGCCGGCACCATCAAATTGTCGGCCTTCCACGAAGGCGGCTATATTGTCATTCGCATCGCCGATAACGGCCGCGGCCTCAATACCGCCCGTATCCGTGAGAAGCTGGTCGAAAAAGGATTGGTCAGCCGCAATGAGCTGGACAATCTGAGCGACCAGCAGGTTCACCGCTATATTTTCGCACCCGGCTTCTCAACGGCAGCTAAGGTTACCAATCTGTCGGGTCGTGGCGTCGGCATGGATGTGGTGCGGACCAATATCGAACAGATCGGCGGTCAGATCGACCTCGTCTCGGTTCAGGGTCAGGGCACCACCTTCACCATCAAGATTCCGCTGACGCTCGCCATTGTTTCGGCCCTGATCGTCGGCGCGGGCGGGCAAAAGTTTGCTGTGCCGCAAACCTCGGTCATGGAACTGGTGCGTACCGGCCAAAATGCCGAGCATAAGATTGAAAAGATTGATCAGGCGCTGGTCTTACGGTTGCGCAACAAGCTTTTGCCACTGGTACAACTGGGGCCGACCTTACAGCTTGAGGCCGCCTCACAGGAAGACCCGACCTTTGTCATGGTCATTCAGGTCGGTGAACGCCGCTATGGCTTAGTGGTCAATGATGTTCTGGATACCGAAGAAATCGTCGTGAAGCCACTGGCCGGCATATTGCGGGCTGTGGACGCCTTTTCCGGCGCGACCATTCTGGGCGATGGCTCTGTCGTCCTGATCCTCGATCCCAATGCCATGTCTGAGCGGGTCGGCAATATGCTTGAAGATAAAGCCGTCGAGGAAACCGAAGATAGTACGGCAGCCAAGGGTCAGGAAAAAGTGGCCATGCTCCTGTTCAAGTCCGGATCTGGTGCGCCCAAGGCTGTGGAACTGGCGCATATTACGCGCCTTGAACATATTGAATCCTCCCACATTGAAATCATGCAAGGCCGCGCAGCCCTGCAATATCGTGGCAAGCTCATGCCGGTTCTGACGGTCAATAATGATATGAGCGGCCTGCTAAGCGCGGATGGTGCGGACAATCTCATCCAGCCTCTGCTGGTCTTTACCGGCGAAGGTTATGCCATGGCTCTGGCCGTCGATGAAATTGTCGATGTGGTCGAAGATCACCTGAATATCGAACTGTCGCCCGACCGTCCGGGCGTACGCGGCACCGCAATCGTGGCCGGTAAGGCGTGTGAGATTCTCGATGTGGATCACTATCATCTGCGCGGGTTGGCTGAACATCAGCGCTATCCCGGCGGACATTCTCAATCCAGTGAAGAAAAGGCCATCGCATGAGCCTGCGTGATTATGTAACCCTCCGCGTTGGCGGTCAGTTGTTCGGTGTGGACGCCGCCCGCGTTCATGATGTCTTTCATCCGCGCGGCCTGACGCCCGTGCCTTTGTCGCGATCGGAAATTGCCGGTGTGCTGAACCTGCGGGGCCGTATTGTCACCGCCGTTTGCGCCCGCCGCCGCCTTGGCCTCCCACCGCGCGAAGACGGCGCACCTGAGCCCTTAGCAATCGGCCTGGAAGTGCATGGCGATTCCTACGGACTGGTCATTGATTCGGTCGATGAAGTTTTGAAACTGGATGATGAAAAATTCCACGCCGCCCCCGGAAACCTGCCGCCGCGCTGGGCTGAAATCATCACCGGTGTTTGTCAGTTGAAAACAGAATTATTGATCATCCTTGACCCCCATACCCTTTTGGACGCCGCCCATCTGAAGGCAGCTTAACGCTTATATATAGGAATACAGGATGAAAACCTGTCTCGTCGTCGATGATAGCCGTGTTATCCGCAAGGTGGCCAGACGCATCCTGGAAAACCTGCAATTCGAAGTGTCCGAAGCCAATGATGGCTTGGAAGCATTAAACGCCTGCAAGGGCACGATGCCCGCCGCGATTTTGCTGGATTGGAACATGCCGGTCATGGATGGCATCACCTTCCTGCGCCAGTTGCGCAAGGAAGAGGGCGGCAAGGCCCCGATTGTCATCTTTTGCACCACCGAAAATGATCTGGCGCACATTACCGAAGCCCTTACCGAAGGGGCATCGGAATATATTATGAAACCGTTCGACAGCGAGATCCTTGAAGCCAAGTTCTCAGAAGTCGGCCTGCTGTAAATCGACCCGCAAAAGTCACATCAATCTATTGGTTGCTTTTGATGTCTTATCTTTTTTATTCACCCGCAAAGGGTGATATTCCGCCTGAAATGGGCGGCTATTTATAAAGTATTTTCGGCCCATGTCCGTAAACCCGAATACAGCCGCGTCTTTGCGCCCCCTGAAAATCATGATTGTCGATGATTCAGCCGTGGTGCGCGGCCTGATCTCACGCTGGCTTGAGCAGGAAACAGACATGGTTCTGGCCGGTCTGGCCATTGATGGCGTCAAAGCCATTGAAAAAGTGCGCGAAATTCAACCTGACGTCCTGATTCTGGACATTGAAATGCCCAATATGGGCGGCCTCGAAGCCTTGCCGAAGCTGTTGGCGGCCAAGACCGGTCTGAAGGTTTTGATGGCCTCCACCCTGACCACGCGTGGTGCCAATATCACCTTGCGCGCCCTCGAACTGGGGGCGGCTGACTATATTCCCAAACCGGATTCCGGCCGTATCGGCGGGGCGGATGGTTTCCGTACAGAATTGCTGACTAAGATTCGC
Source organism: Asticcacaulis sp. (assembly GCA_049590735.1). Lineage (GTDB taxonomy): Bacteria > Pseudomonadota > Alphaproteobacteria > Caulobacterales > Caulobacteraceae > Asticcacaulis. The sequence goes on from JBAWDM010000234.1 coordinate 5,883, forward strand.
GCCTTGTGCGGGCGGACAAGAAGCTGGCCCGTGCCGGCCTTACCCACGCCGGCTGCCGCTCCCTCCGCTTCGCATATACGTGCAAACCCTGCGCCTTCGACACGCCCCTCTGTTCCGTTGACCGCACCCGGATACGCCCCAAAGTCAGCCCCTGTCGCGGCACCGCGTACCGCCCCCGTTCCCGTTGCACCCATCACCCGACCACGCAGCACCGGCCCCAAACGCATTGATGCCCTGTTTGTCGGGGCTTCAACCGGCGGCCCACCGGCTTTGCGGACTTTTCTTTTGGGGCTGGGCCCTGACTGGAAGCTGCCGATCTTTGTGGTGCAGCACATGCCCGCCGCCTTTACGACCATTATGGCCGATCACCTGAATAAGGTTTTGCCGATGACGGTTTTGGAAGCCAAGGACGGCATGCCGGTTTCATCCCGTCATGTCTATATTGCGCCCGGTGATTTTCACATGACCGTCAAAGGGCCTTTGGGCCTGCCGACCATTGAGCTGGACCAGAGCCCGCAGATCAACTGGTGCCGTCCGGCGGTTGATCCCCTGTTTCAATCGGCCGCCGCCCTTTATGGCAATCACGCCCTGGCGGTCGTTCTGACCGGCATGGGCCATGACGGCCGTGACGGCGCAGCGTCTCTTGTCGCCGTCAATGCCTCTGTCATGGTGCAGGACGAAGCCTCAAGCGTCGTCTGGGGCATGCCCGGCGCCATAGCCGAAGCGGGTCTGGCAGAAATCATTAAACCTATCGACGGGCTGTCCGCAGCCTGCAAAGTATTTGCGCGTGGAGAACGGCCCTCATGACCCCCGAAGATATCACACACCTTGCCGCCACCCTTAAGACCCGATCCGGCCTGATTCTGGGGGCCGATAAGACCTATCTGATCGAATCGCGCCTGTCGCCGGTGGCCCGACGCGAAGGATTTGCCAATGTCGGCGCCTTATTGGCGGCCTTGCGCATCAAACGTGACGAAAAGCTGATCGTCGCCGTGACGGATGCGATGACGACCAATGAAACCTTCTTTTTCCGTGACAAGATTCCCTTCGATCAGTTCAAGACCGATATTCTTCCGGCTCTGGCCAAAACCCGCCTGAGCGGCGACATCAAGATCTGGTGCGCCGCCTGTTCAACCGGTCAGGAGCCCTATTCTCTCGCCATGCTGATGGACGAGATGAAGATGCATTATCCGCGCATCAATCTGGATATTCTGGCGACTGACATTTCCGATCGCTGTCTGGAAAAGGCGCAAACCGGCCTCTATACGCAGTTCGAAGTGCAACGCGGCCTGCCTATCACCATGATGGTCAAGCATTTTGAAAAGGTCGATGAGATGTGGCGCATTTCGTCGCGCATCCGCTCGGCGATCCGCTTTAAGAAAATGAACCTGCTGGATGATCTGCGTATGGTCGGCCGCCAGGACGTCATCTATTGCCGCAATGTGCTGATCTATTTCGACCACGACACCAAAAAGCGCGTGCTGGAACAGATGGCCAATCTGCTGGCCGATGACGGCTGCCTGTTCTTAGGGGCGGCTGAGACGGTTCTGGGTATTACCGACGCCTTTAAGCCCATGCCCGGCATGCGTGGCCTTTACATGAAAAATCAGGCCAGTGCACACGTATCCACCCAACGCAGCCTGCGGGCCAATGTTGCTTAAAGCTAACAATATCGCGGGCAGCCACGAGGTTGTCACATTGTAATCCCATATGGGTAAGACTGTCTGTAAAAGGAGTCTTCCTCATGAAAACACGCACATTAGGCCAGGGCCTGACCGTATCCGCGCTGGGTCTGGGGTGCATGGGCATGAGCTATGCCTATGGGCCATCAGACCGCGAGCAATGCCTAAAGCTCTTGCGGGATGCCGTCGATCTGGGGGTTAGCTTCTTCGATACGGCTGAAATCTATGGGCCGTTCGTCAATGAAGAACTGGTGGGTGAGGCGCTGCAACCCGTGCGCCAAAAGGTCGTCATCGCCACTAAGTTCGGCTTTGTGACAGGTCAGCCCGTCGGCGGCCTGACTCAGGTCAATTCAAGACCTGAACATATCCGCGCGGTGGTCGATGCCTCCTTAAAACGCCTGCGTACCGACTATATCGACTTGCTTTATCAGCATCGCGTCGATCCCGAAGTCCCCATAGAGGATGTCGCCGGCACGGTAGCTGATCTTATCACGGCCGGCAAGGTCAGGCATTTCGGCCTGTCTGAGGCCTCAGCTGACACCATCCGCAAAGCCCATGCCGTGCAGCCTGTGGCCGCCTTACAAAGCGAGTATTCCTTGTGGACGCGCGACCCCGAAGCTGACATTTTGCCAACCCTCGAAGACTTGGGCATTGGCTTTGTGCCCTATTCGCCTCTGGGACGTGGTTTTTTAACCGGCACCCTTAAAGACGCCAGCCTCGATGCCAGCGATTACCGTAACAACAGCCCGCGTTTTCAGGGCGATGCCAAGGCACAAAATTCCCGCGCTGTTGATGCCTTGGTGGACATCGCCAAGGCCAAGGGTGTCACGCCCGCGCAACTGGCCTTGGCGTGGTTGCTAACGCAAAAGCCGTGGATCGTGCCTATTCCCGGCACACGTCATCTACATCGCCTGAAGGAAAATATAGCGGCGGACTCGGTCACTCTAAGCGCTGCTGACATGACGGACATCGAAGCCGCCATTGCCAAAACCGGGTTTGCCGGTGCCCGCTATACCGAAGCCGGCATGGCCCTTTTGAACCACTAATGACCGCAAAAAAATCCCCCGAACCTGACGGCGCGGGGGATAATGTATAGCGGGTTTAATGACGACCGGTTAGTTACCGCCCTCAGAAACGGAGTCCAGAACTGCGGCATTGGCCTGCAGGGTCGGCAATGTGTTCTGAGCAAAGGTTTTCACAGAAACGTCAGTACCCGTAGCTGCATAGGATTTGAACAGGTCTTGCGCCTGATCAGTCACTTCACCCTGAGCATCGACATATTTGGTATCAAAATCGTCACCGGTGGCCATTTTCAGATCAGCCAGCTTCGCCGTATATTCATCGCTCCAGGTCTGATCAAAATGCATATCTGACGTTGAGCCCTGAATGGCCTTGATCATGCCATCGCGTGTTTTCAAACCGGCTTCGGCAATAGACTGTGCCGCCGCCTTCACTTCCGGATTTTGCGCCTGAGCCACGGCCACCTGACTGGCGGCAATGCTGAATTCATTCGACATAAACGCATCATGCATGAAGGATTTAGCGGCATTATCCGCCGTTGCCGCCGCCATAGCCGGTGCCTCAGCCGTTGTGGCGGGCGCCGTTGCAGTAGGAGCCGTCGTGGCTGGCGCAGCCGGATCTGTGACCGGTGCCGTTGCAGGTGCGGTCACATCCGGTGTTGGTGTGGCCGAAGCGGCAGGCGTCATTGCGCTATCCGTAGGTGTGGTCGTGGTTTGCGCGCTGGCGTTGAAAGCCGCAGCTGCACACACGGCCACCAAAATACCCGTTACCTTGTTTGAAAGTGTGTTTTTCATAATTTTGTCCTGTTTGAATAGCGCTGGATAAACCTTGCGCCTGAGATTTGTAACAATAAGGACATTCACGGCCCAAAATGCGGCAATTTTGCTAAGGTACGGGATGGGGTCTTATGCAAAAAAATAAATAAGTTGTTCAAATAAGCCTGTAGCTTGCAATAACATTGCTTATACCGACACATCGAACAAACAAAAACGCCCCTGATTTAAGGCCGCAAAAAAGCCTGCCGAGAGAGGTCGGCAGGCTTTTTAGATAGACTGAAACGCGCGCAGCCTAAAGCGGCGACAATCGTCGTTTGTTCGTGCGGATCGCGCAGCACATAGCCGCGACCCCAGACGGTTTCAATATAGTGGTTGCCATCAGCAGCCACAGCCAGCTTCTTGCGCAGCTTACAGATAAACACGTCGATAATCTTCAATTCGGGCTCGTCCATACCGCCATACAGGTGGTTCAGGAACATTTCCTTGGTGAGGGTCGTTCCCTTACGAAGGGACAAAAGCTCAAGCATTTCATATTCTTTGCCGGTCAGGTGAACGCGGTTACCGGACACTTCGACCGTCTTGGCATCCAGATTGACCACGATATCGCCGGTGCGGATAACCGATTGCGCATGGCCTTTGGAACGACGCACAACGGCGTGGATACGGGCGATCAGCTCATCCTTATGGAAGGGCTTGGTCATATAGTCATCGGCGCCGGAACCCAGGGTCTTAACCTTGGTATCAATTTCCGAGCTGCCCGACAGGATCATGATCGGCGTGTTG
>JBAWDM010000235.1:0-7053 GCA_049590735.1 Asticcacaulis sp.
GGCATGCAGACGGCTGAGGCAGCCTTGGCGCGGATGTGCGATCCGGACGCTAAGGTTTCGGCGCATTATATGATCGACGAAATGGGTCTGGTGTACCGTTTGGTGGCCGAAGAGCGCCGCGCCTGGCATGCCGGCGTCAGCGTCTGGAAAGGGGCGACCGATATCAATGGCTGTTCGATTGGTATTGAGATCGTCAATCCGGGCCATGAATTTGGTTATCGTGATTTTCCGGCCGCCCAGATGGATGCGGTGGTGGGGCTTTTGGATGGCCTGCGTCAGCGCTGGGATATCCCCGACAGCCGCATACTGGGCCATTCCGATGTGGCGCCCGACCGTAAACAGGATCCGGGTGAGCGCTTTGACTGGCGCTATCTTGCGGAACATGGCCACGGCCTGTGGGTGACGCCCGACATGCCGCCGGAGGGCACGATGGGGCCGGCGCTTGGGCCGGGCGATAGCGGGTTGGGCGTGTTTTCGCTGCAATCGGCGCTGGGTAAGCTGGGTTATAATATATTGGGCGGCGGGCCCTATGATGCGGAGACGGTGACGATTGTGACGGCCTTTCAGCGCCATTGGCTGCCGGAGCAGATCGGCACAGAGCTTGAAGGCCTTGCTGATGCGAAGTTGCGTGTGACTCTGATGGCGTTATTGCGTCACATAACGCTTATGGAGGTTTAGATGACTGGCCAACGTATTTTATTGTCGATAGCGGCGCTTTGGGGGTTTTTGGGCGTGATTATGCTGGCCTCGGGCTCCCATCCGCCGCAGATCGGCCTGTTGGCCGTGGGCGGTCAGTTTTTGTTGTTCCATGCGACTGTGGTGATCGCGCTGTTGAACACAGGTCTGATCAGTGGCTGGCGGCGCGCCCTGCCTGTGGCGCTGATGCTGACCGGCAGCGGGCTTTTTGCGTTTCAGATTGCGCTGCATGTGGGTTTAGGGATTACGGCGTTGGGTATGTTGGCACCCATTGGTGGCGGGATCGCCATACTGGGCTGGCTGGCTCTGGTTATTGCGCCATTGCTTGAACCGCAGTCTTAGTTGGTAGGGACGCCGCATTGGCGGCGGCGGGCACTTGCCCTTGCCTGATATAGGCTAAGAGGCCTTTACAGGCGCATTCATACCGTGGCAGGCTTGCATTCCTGTTCCAAAACGCGCAATAGCAGGGCGGGCCAGATGACCGGGTGATCGCAGGATGTTCGCAAGAGCACTTGAGGAAAGTCCGGGCTCCACGGTAATATGGCGGCGGGTAACTCCCGCCGGGGGTGACCCCAGGGATAGCGCCACAGAGAGCAGACCGCCTCGGTTTACTGAGGTAAGGGTGAAAGGGTGCGGTAAGAGCGCACCGCGTGACCGGCAACGGAAGCGGCAAGGCAAGCCCCGTCAGGAGCAAGATCAAATAGGAACGGCGCGCTTTTGGGCAACCAAGGGCAGGGCATTACCGCCCCAGACCGTTCGGGTAGGTTGCGTGAGCCCTTCAGCAATGGAGGGCCAAGAGGAATGATCGCCGAGGCGGGGGCAACCCTGCTGAACAAAACCCGGCTTACAGGTCATCTGGCCCATTTTTATGCCCAAAAACCGGTGGATGTGCATAGTTTAGGCGGCGGTCTATATGTCGCGGCTGGCTCCGTTTTAAAGAAAATTATAGAATTCATTAAGTTAAAAGAGCCATATGTAAAAATGTGGCCATTTGTTCCATGTATGTTCTGTTATTAACCCTGTATAAATCTATTTTAAACTTGGTTTTGCCGTTCAAATCTTAAGTCGGTGTCATTTAGAGTCATTGCATCCCATTTAATCCCATGTTAACTGTAATTCGACCTCAAGTGATTTGGCCGGGAGGGCTGGCCATGCAACGAGGAAGATAAGGGAGCGGGCTAAAACAGCCTGAATTGGGCGCGTGTTTCTCTCAACCCACGAGAAACAACTGGATTCGAAGCGGCGACTGCTTGTGCCGCAGGATTTCCGCGCCGCCGCCCTGACGCCTTATGAAGGGGTTGAGCCGTTTGAAGGCCTCTATTGTTTTGCCGCCGTAAAGGCCGACTGTCTGGAATGCGGCGGGGCGGCGTTTTTTGCCACCTATCGTGACGTCATCAATGAATATCCGAAATTATCACCGACGCGTGCCGCCATGGAGCGCCGTTTCTACGCCTCCATGCACAGGCTTGGGTTTGACACAGCCGGACGGATCACCCTGCCTGCGGCCCTGAGCGAGCAGTTTAATCTGACGGGTGATGTGGTGATTGCGGGTCTGGGGGATTCGTTCCAGATCTGGGAACCTGCGGCCTATGCGGCCTATAGTGCCGAGCAGGACAAGCTGGTCGAGGCGGCCTTCGCCAAGCGCGAGGAACTGTTCTGATGGCGCAGGCGCATATCTCCGTTTTACTGCCCGAAGTTTTGACCTCGCTGGGTTCCGTCGAGGGCAAGCTGGTGGTTGACGGCACCTTTGGCGCCGGTGGTTATTCCCGCGCTATACTGGAGGCCGGTGCGCGCGTGGTGGCCTTTGATCGCGATGCGCGGGTCATGCCCTATGTTGAGGCGTTAAAAGCCGACTATCCCGATCGGTTTCAGTGGGTCAATCGGTGCTTTTCCGAAATGGCAGAGGGGCTGGCTGATCTGGGTTATACGGCCTGTGACGCCATTGTGCTGGATATTGGCGTGTCGTCCATGCAACTGGATGAGGCGGAGCGCGGCTTTTCGTTTATGCGGGACGGGCCGCTTGACATGCGCATGAGCACCGAAGGCCGCAGCGCCGCCGACATTGTCAATTATGACGATAAGGACGATATCGCCCATCTGATCTGGCTGTACGGCGAAGAACATAAGTCACGCGGTATTGCTGCGGCCATTGTAAAGCGCCGTGAAGCGCAGACATTTGAACGCACGCTTGATCTGGCGGCGGTGGTGGAACGTGCTTTGGGTGGTCGTCGTGGCGCGGCGGCCCATCCGGCGACACGCACCTTTCAGGGTCTGCGTATTGCCGTCAATGATGAGCTGGGTGAGCTGGAGCGGGCGCTGAATGTGGCGGAGCATCTGCTGAAACCGGAGGGTGTCCTGGCGGTTGTGACCTTTCATTCGCTGGAAGACCGGATCGTCAAAACCTTTTTCAATGAGCGCGCCGGCAAGCAGCCTTCGGGGTCGCGTTATGCGCCGCTTAAAATCGAAAATAAGGCCAGTGTCTATACGCTGGTGACGCCCAAGGCCGTTAAAGCCGGGGCAGCCGAGACGGCGGCCAATCCACGCGCCCGCTCAGCCAAATTGCGGGCCGTCCGCCGGACAGAAGCTGCCGCCATGTCCGCCCTGCCACATCAAAATCAGAATCAGAAGGTGTCCTCATGAATGGCTTCATGCGACTTTTTGAGCAACGGTTTCGCGGGTTCCGCCTGATTGAGCTGGTGGGCCTTGTGCTGGTCTTATGTCTGGTCTTGTGGGTGTGCATCAGCAAGGCGCGAGAGGGCGAGGATATTCGTCGCATGAACGAGCTTGACCGGCGCATTGCCGAAGAAAAGCAGGTGGTGGGCGCGCTCAGGATCAAGGTAGCGCAACTGGAGCGCCCGGGCCGTCTGGAGCAACTGGCGGTCACCTATCTGGGCATGAAGCCGGTGGCACCCAATCACGAAGCCAAACTGGAAACACTGGGCGAGATTTCCCGCACCACCTCAAAGGCCGTGGCCACCACACCCACACCTGCGGCTGTAACGCAGCCGGTGGCGGCGGTGGCGGCTGATCCGCTGATCAGTGTTTCGGGTCATCAGGCACCAGCCGCGACAGGTGGCCAATAATGAGCGTATCCATATTCAATACAACGCAATCCGGCTTTCAGTGGGTGGCCGATCGGGTCTGGAAGGTCGAGCACGCCTTTGAGCGGGCCAATGCGGCGGGCGCCACGGCTCAAAACGCCCGCATGCGGATTTTTTACATTCTTGTGGGCATGAGTGTCGCCTTTATCTGTCTGGCTGGCTTTGCGACCCGTGCGTCTTTGCAAGGGGGCAGTCAGATCGCCACCCTGACCGGTGAGCCTAATGCGCGGGCGCAACTGGTGGATCGCAATGGTCAGCTTCTGGCGACCGATGTCAATAATTACAGCCTGTTTGTCGATCCGGGCGACATGACCCGCGATGACCGGGTTCTGGTGCGCCGCAGCCTGTTTCAGATATTCCCTAACCTGCCGCGCGATGAGATTGACAAGGCCTTTAAAAACGGCAGCCGTGTCCTGCTGACCAATAATCTGAAGGCGTCGCGCCGTGATGAGATTCTGGCCTATGGCCTGCCGGGCATCAGCTTTGAGGCCCAGCGTGTGCGCGATTATCCTCTGGCCAATACGGGGGCGGCCTATATTGGCATGACCATGCGCGGTGGCGAAGGCATGTCGGGAGCCGAAAAGGCCTTTCAGGATCAGATCGCCGGTAATGCCCTGCACGATACGCCCGTGGTGCTGGCTATGGATCTGCGGGTTCAGGGCGCTCTGGAGAATGAGCTAAAGTCCATGGCTGTGGTGCAAAAGGCTCAGAGTGGTGTCGGCATTGTCACCAATGTCCGCACCGGCGAAGTGCTGGCTATGGCGAGCTGGCCGGATTTCGATCTCAACCGGCCCGGTGAATTCAGCGATGCGATTAAACGCAACCATGCGGCGGTTGATCGTTTTGAAGTGGGCTCTATTTTCAAGATCATCTCAATCGGCATTGGGCTGGATACCGGCACGGCGTCTTTGGCCTCTGTGTATGATGGCCGTCAGCCCCTGCAACTGGGCTCACGCAAAATTCACGACGAACATTCGTCTAGCAAGTTACTTAGTCTGACAGATGTCTTTATCAAATCCTCCAATATCGGCACGTCACATGTGGCGCTCGATGCCGGTAAGGACAATGTCATCCGCTATTATGAGGCTTTGGGGCTATTTCGCTCGGCCGATATTGAAATGACGGAACCGGCGCCGCCCATACTGCCGAGAAGATGGACGGACAGTGCGCTTGTATCGTCCGCCTTCGGGCAGGCCATGGCCATTACCCCCATCTCCTTTGCAGAGGCCGTAGGGGCAGCATTAAATGGCGGTTATGTAAGGCCTTTGACGCTAAAGAAATATGACGGCAAGACGCCCCTTACCGGCAATCAGGTGTTTTCGGCGGCCACATCGCGCACCATGCTGGAGCTGATGCGGGAAAATGTCTTAAAGGGCACAGGCACACGCGCCAATGCACCGGGCCTGCGGGTCGGCGGCAAGACAGGCACGGCGCAGAAGCCGGTTAATGGCCGCTATACATCTGACAATATCGCCTCGTTTGCGGCGGTCTTTCCGACCGACGGACCTGTGGATAGTGACCGATATCTCACCCTCATTATGTTCGACTCACCCCAAGGTGCGCCTGAGAGCAGTGGCTCGCGGCAGGGCGGCATGGTGGCGGCCCCAGTGGCGGGTCACATCATTGAGCGCATTGCCCCCTTTGTCGGGGTCAGCCGCAAGGAAGATAAATTCACCGGGCCGCAATGGGACAAGGCACCCGTGGCTGCCGAAGATATGACCGGAGACGAGCATTAAAATGACCGCCGTCGTTTTTAATCCGATGCGTCTTTCGGACGTTTTGCGCCGTGATCTGGATATGGATCCGTTGATTACGGGCATAACGGCCGACAGCCGTAAGGTGGCCGAAGGGGTGCTGTTTTGTGCCTTGCCGGGGACGGCCGTTGACGGACGCGACTATATTTCTCAGGCGGTCACGCAGGGCGCGGCGGCGATTTTGGCGCCTTCCGGCACACAGGCGGTCGGTGATCCGGTCATGGTCGACGTGACCGATGTGCGCCGTGCCTATGCTCTGGCGGCCAAGGCCTTTTACGGGGCGCAGCCCAAGACCTGCGTGGCGGTGACCGGCACCAATGGCAAGACCAGTGTCGCTACTTTTTGCCGTCAGATATTTGCCAAACTGGGACATGTTTCCGCCAGTATGGGCACATTGGGCCTTGTCACCCAGCAACCCGATGGCACGGAAAAGGCCATAACCGGCCCCGGCCTGACGACACCGGATGCGGCGGATATGGCCAGATTGCTGGCGGAAATGGCGCGCGATGGCATTACCCATCTGGCGCTGGAGGCCTCATCGCACGGTATCGACCAGCGCCGCCTGGATGGGGTCAGTCTGAGCGCCGCCGGTTTTACCAATTTTACGCAGGATCATCTGGATTATCACGGTACGATGGAGGGCTATCGCGCTGCCAAGCTGCGTTTGTTTGAGCAATTGCTGGCGCGCGGCAAGACGGCGGTGCTGAACAGCGATTCCGAGGCCTATAACGCCTTTGCTGCCATGTCGATTCTGTCGGGCCTGAATGTGATGAGTGTCGGGGAACGCTCAACCCATCTATGTATGACGGGGCGTGATCTGGTGGCGGACGGTCAGATTCTGTATCTGAGCTATCAGGGCAAATCGTTTGAGACCAAGCTGGCCTTGGCCGGTGATTTTCAGGCATCCAACGCATTGGTGGCCGCCGGTCTGGCCATTGCGGCGGGCGAAGACCCGGAAGCCGTGATTGCGGCCCTGTCTCACCTTAAGGGGGCGCGGGGGCGTCTCGAACGCGCCGGGGCGAAAAACAATGGCGCGGAAATCTATGTCGATTATGCCCATACGCCGGACGGGCTGGAGACGGTTTTAAAGGCGCTGCGTCCGCATACCAAGGGTAAGCTTGTCTGCGTGTTTGGCTGCGGCGGCGATCGGGACCGTGGCAAGCGGCCGAAAATGGGGGCGATTGCCGAGGCCCTGGCGGATCGCGCCATTGTGACGGACGACAATCCACGCTCAGAGGATCCCGCCGCCATTCGGGCTGAGGTCATGGCGGGCATGAGCCAGTCTGCCACGCAGATCGGTGATCGCAAGGCGGCTATATTTGAAGCCGTGCAGAGCCTCAAAAGTGGCGATGTGCTGGTGGTGGCCGGTAAGGGCCACGAGCAGGGCCAGATTGTTGGCGGCAAGGTTCTGCCGTTTGATGATGTCAGTGTCGTTCAGGCCGCTTTAGCTTATACCCCCAAAACCTATTCAGCGCTGGTTCATCCCTATAGGTGCATCAGTG
>JBAWDM010000236.1:0-4705 GCA_049590735.1 Asticcacaulis sp.
CTGGGACTTTCCGACCGCTTCGGACGGTCAAGGAACGCTTCAGGAGCGCAGCTTGACCGCAAGGCCTAAATTCCCGTTTTGTTCTCAGATGTCGTACGCCTACGAACAGTTCTTGTCGTCACCCCTAGTGGCCGCTTCAGTTGTCGTCTGGGCATTGGCCGCGCCTACCTGCGCCAGCATTACCGATAAGGCTAAGGCTGAAACCCCTGCCCCATACAAAAGTTTTTGCGAAATTTTCATCATGAACATTCACTCCCTGTAGACACCGCTCTAATTGGCGCTCAAATTTTTGCCAACAATCCATACAATAATGCATGCGTTGTTAGCGCTTCTTTTCATTGATAGCGCTATCAGTCAATAAGTCGGCTCTAAAATTATTTACTTTTGGATCAATTGAGTTATTTTTACCGCACCTGTTACATACACGCATTACTATAAACGTGAGCGATTATATTTTTCTAAATTGCGTATACGTAACGGTATAAAAGTGGCTTCAATACCACCCATCCTGATTTATGAGAGGTGTAGGCCCACCAGTTATAAATATCCTGAAGGCTGTACTGTTTTTCAGACGAATTTTACAAGGATTGGTGCTGTTGAGCTTGTAGATACGTTTTCTGGCACATCCCAAAACACTGGCAATGCCAACGCATCCGTCGGATGATGAGGCCAGTAAGCTTAAAGACCGCCTCTATTTGTAAGAAAAAACTCGATCAAACGGCGGGTCAGGGCCTTCTGCGGACCGACATCAGGCCAGACGGCATAGACACCAAGATCGGGTAAGCTCCATTCAGGCATGACCCGCACCAATCTGCCCATAGCTATATCGTCTTCAACTTCACCAAGCGGTAAATGCTGTACACCAAGCCCCGCAATGACCGCAGATCGGGCCGAAGCGATCGTGTCAACTTCCAAGCGTATATTTTCAAGTTGGAACGAGACGGTCTTACCCTCGTGTTGAAGGGTCATTGTGTCTGACAGCATGGAAAGCGCCACAAAATCGCAAGCCATCAGATCTTCAATGGTATGGATAGGCGGGCGCGATGCCAGATAATCAGGCGAGGCAACCAGAACACGTCCAAAATCGGCAATGCGACGGCTCATAAGCCTGCTGTCTGCTAAAATTCCCAATCGGATTGCAAGGTCAAATCCTTCTTTAATAAGATCCGTCGGGGCATCGCTACTTTGCAGAGAGATAGCAACCATTGGATACAGACGGGCAAACGCCCACAGGGTTTGACGCAAATGCATCCGCTCGCCCCAGGCCGGCATGGTGATGCGTAGCGCCCCAACCGGTTCGTCGTTGCCCGCCCCCAAAGCATCAAGGGCTTCTTCGGCCGCCGCGACCATCCGACGAGCCGGCGCTAAGGCGGCGCGCCCCTCGGCCGTAAGTGACATGGATCGGGTCGAACGAAAAAAAAGTGTTACACCCATCTTGCTTTCAAGCCGTGCAAGATGGTGACTGACGACTGAGGTAGACAATTTTAATCGGCGCCCTGCACTGCTGAGGCTACCTGCGTCTGCAACGGCAACGAATAGGGCCAGGCTACGATAGTCCTCAATCATCTTTCTAATTCCTGATAATATCCTTGCGGCATTCATGGGGTAATCGAAAGGAGGCGATCTGTCTATATAGGTGAGGCACATAGGAGATAACCCATGCCCAATAGTACAGCTATCCTTAAGACGAACCATGCAAGCCGCTACCTTCAACAACTTTGCAAACACTTCGCTCACAAGATTCCTGTTGAGTTTACACCTGTAGACGGTCGGATTACCTTACCATTCGGGCTATGCACCTTAAGTGCACAAGATTCCGCGTTGACCCTTATAGTAACAGGTGAAGACGACAAACTAGAACAGATGGAACAGGTGATCACAAATCACCTCGCGCGTTTTGCGTTCCGCGAGAATATCGCCCTTACTTGGCAACGGGCTGGCTGAAATTCCTAATCGGATACCTCAAGAGGATAGCTTGACCATGACAATTGCAATAACCGCCGTTTCAGGACAGTTGGGACGCGAAATCGCCCAGAAACTCACGCAAAAACTCGTCGACACACGAAATGGCACGCCGGTCATTGGTTTAGCGAGAACTCCGCAGAAGGTTCAGGGGCTTAGTATTGAAATACGTCCCGGTGATTATACCCAACCTGATCAACTGAAAGCCTCGCTTGCGGGCGTTGATACGCTGCTGCTGGTGTCCGGCATTGACGCACCTGATAAACGCATCCAGCAGCATCGCAACGTCATCGAAGCCGCGCGCGCCGCAGGTGTCAGTAAGCTCGTCTATACCAGCATTCAAGGACCGGAAACCGGCACCAGCTTTTCACCGGTGGTACAAAGCAACCGCCAGACGGAAGCCGATATTCGTGCCAGTGGCCTAAGCTGGGTCATCGGTCGTAATGGCATTTATATTGAACCGGACGTGGACTATATCGACACTTACAAAGCGCGTGGTGAAATTGCCAACAGTGCCGGCGACGCTAAATGCGGTTATACCACGCGTTCGGAACTCGCCCACGCCTATGCAGCGCTTTTGACGGATTCCCATCATGATGGTCAAACCCTCAACTTAAATGGCACACCGATCACGCAGTCCCAATTAGTTGATTATCTAAACAGCACATTCGGGACGCAGCTTGTTTATCGCGCCATGTCCTCAACCGACTATATCAAGGATCGTACTACCGAACTCGGCCCCTTCATGGGTGAGATCATTGCCGGAATCTATGATGGTATTCGTCTTGGCGCCTATGACCAGTCGGGCGATTTCGAAGCGGTGACCGGCAGGCCCCATCAAAACTGGGCAGATTTCTTTCAGTCACGAAACGCTTGAGCGTGATTTTTAGTGTTATGGTTTAATCTGATGTTAATGTTGAAAAGCGCCACATTTATATAAATTAATCAAATCAAGGCGTTAACCTCACTATGGCACATTTTGATGCCGTCGGGGCCGTCGACACCAACAGCTATGATGTGGTTAGGGCAAAAAGAATGCGGTGATACCAATCGTTGAATGCGACTAATCTGGTCTGTTGATGACAAAGCTAATCGATGTGCCTTTGTTATGCGCGCTGACAATCGTTAAGACCGTACCCAACATCGGGTCTATCCCCGCATATGTGGAACAGCCCGTTTCGGCAAGATGAAAATCTGACTTACTGAACGTCTTGAAGAGTGGTGCGCCCATATGTCCGGCCTTTTATCGCGATTTAGATCTCGCTGGCCTTGATGACGTCCGCCAAATGAAAGACCCAACAAAGGTTCGCACATTGTGTGCTCTGCGGGGAACGGTCTTTTTCATCTGCGATTTTACTCTTTTGGGTTCATCAACCTGAATTACACCTTTGCCTAACCCCATGTCTGGCTTTTAGCCGCCGATGAGGGATCTCGTTGAATTGACGTCGTTCAGCATGCACTTATCGCGACGTCCGAACTTGGTTTGCGGTACGTGCTACCTTTTATCAGGACCGCCCATATTATTCTGGCCGTTTTATTGGCAATGGCGACTGCGGCTACTCTGAATGGGCGGCGAGCCGTCAAAGCGTTTAGCCATTTGGAACTTGGCGCTCCGTTTCTGGCATGTCGCATCAAGCATGTTGAACCAAGTACCAGAAGGGTTCGAAGGGCACGATTGCCCATTTTCGAGATCCGGCCCAATCTGTCCTTTCCGCCGCTTGAATTTGACTTGGGCGTTAGACCCAACCAGGCGGAGAAATGGCGCCCAGATTTAAAGCCTTGAATATCTGGCACATGCGCTCGAATGGCGGCCGCTGTAATTGGTCCGACCCCAGGGATAGTCAGTAAATTGGGCGCTGTTGCAAATTTTCGCAAGCCCTGCCAACTTTAGGATTTTGACTGCGAGTTGAGCGGATGAATGACTTCAAGGGACGCCACCATAAGGGCGAGATCATTCTTTGGGCGGCCCGCTGGTATTGCAAATACGGTATCAGCTACCGTGACCTTGAAACCATGCTGGCCGAGCGTGGCGTGGATGTCGATCACTCGACGATTTTCCGCTGGGTACAGAAGTATGCGCCAGAGATCGAAAAGCGACTGCGTTGGTACTGGAGGGCGCCTTCAATCGGGCGCTCGTGGCGGGTCGACGAGACCTATGTGAAGGTCAGTGGCAAGTGGGTCTATTTGTATCGGGCCGTCGACAAGAGTGGTCGAACCATCGACTTTTACCTGTCCTCGGCGCGCAACGCGAAAGCCGCCAAACGCTTTCTCGGCAAGGCTTTACACGGTCTGAAAGACTGGGAAAAGCCGTTGAAGATCAACACCGACAAGGCGGCGGCCTACGGGGTTGCCATATCTGAGCTTAAAAAAGAAGGAAAATGTCTTGAGGATATGGAACATCGACAGGTCAAATATCTGAACAATGTCGTCGAGGCGGACCACGGCAAACTTAAGCGTTTAATCAAGCCAACTTTAGGCTTCAAATCTATGAAAACGGCCTATGCGACTCTCAAAGGCTTTGAGGTGATGCACGCTTTGAAAAAGGGCCAGGCCAGGATCTGGCAATATCAGGACGGCATCATAGGCGAAGTGCGTCTGATCGAGCGCAATTTCGGGATTTACAATGTCTGAAGACCAGAGGGAATAAGCTTTTTACAACCAAATCAAAAGTTTGCAACAGAGCCGCGCCGATTATCCGTCGCTATGTTGTGGCGGCAGATGGCGGTGTGTCGCAGGGCCAGGA
>JBAWDM010000237.1:0-5340 GCA_049590735.1 Asticcacaulis sp.
CTCAATAATGCCATGTCTATCACTCCGAAAACCCTCGCTGTCTGGCAACGAGGGGAGTTTCACATGGGTCAATTCTCAATGATAATTAATGACGCTAATGGGTCAGTTTTAGGTGATAATCAACACCTGCTCATCCATGGCGGTCAGACTAGCTGATTTGCCCGTCTTTTGCCAGACCAACTCGCTTAAAGCGTATATAAAATAAGGCTTTCAGCCCGTCCGTGAAGGTGCCGATGTCCACGCCGGCCGCCGCCAGTCCATGCCTTCGATCAGCATCCCCAGCTGCGCTGACGTGAGCCGGGCGACACCATCTGTGACAGACGGCCACGGGAAGCGACCACGCTCAAGCACCTTGTAGAAGAGGCAATATCCCTGGCCGTCCCACCACAGAATCTTCAGTCGATCGCCCCGCTTGCCACGGAAGGCAAAGACGGCGCCTGAGTTCGGCACCTGGCGGATCACGGTCTCTGCCTGGCTGATCAAACCTTCAATACCTTTGCGCATGTCTGTCACCCCACACGCCAGGTAGACACGCACATTGCCGGCCGGCCCAATCATGCGGCCTCCACGCAGGCAATCAACGACGCCAGGCTACTACGCTCAAGGTCGGCAGGCACTTTGAGGACCCGGCCATTGCGCAGCGCGATCTCGACCGTCGCCGATCGCTTTGGCGTTCTTGCCGTATGAAGCACGTCGCAGGAGGCGCGATCCGTCAGTGACACAGGCACGAAACTCGGCGCCGGTACCGGCGCTCTGGACTCCAAAAGCTGTTTACGCCACCGCCGTATCTGTTGGGGAAGGATATCGTATCGGCGAGCCACCTCGCTGATCTTCACTCCACGCGCATCGGCATCAGTTAGGATCTGATACTTCTCCTCGTCCGACCATCGTCGGCGCCGCTCGCTAACCGTTATGATCTCCATCCGCGCCATAGTCGCCAAGCTCCAGTGATATCCCCGGAGATAGCTCCGGACTTATCTCCGGAACCTCGCTTAATTCGACTGCGGCACAAAATCCGCCGACCGGACGCTTACACTGAAATGGAGCCAAGTTCGACAGCTATTTTGGGAAATTTTGGTGTTTCGGACACAGAGCTATTTAAGGTGTTAACCGGCCAAATCGCCCCTAAGGGCCATTTGCCGTTTGCCTTGCCGCGTTCAATGAAGCTAGGGCGTAAACTCATAAATCGGGTTGTTCTCAAATCGGCTTTTGCGTGATTCAAGGCTTCCATTGATTTGGGAGCCTTTTTCATGACCCGTCGTCGTTATGAACTGACCGATGTCGAGTGGGAGATCATTTCTCCGCATCTGCCAAACAAACCTCTCGGCGTTCCTCGGGTTGACGATCGGCGCGTGATCAACGGTATATTGTGGCGGTTTCGCACGGGATCTCCCTGGGCTGATGTCCCGGACCGATATGGTCCTTCTACAACCTGCTACAATCGCTTTGTAAGGTGGCGTAAAGCCGGCGTGTGGGATCGTATTTTGGCCGATATATCAAAGGCCTTCGATGGCGACATCATCATGATCGACTCCTCTTGTGTTCGTGTGCATCAGCATGGTGCCACGGCAAAAAAGGGGGTCTCGACGATGGCTGCATGGGACGTTCCCGTGGCGGGCTAACTACCAAGACCCACGCTGTCGTTGATGCGGAAGGCCGGCCGATCGCTCTCGATTTGACCGCTGGCCAAGCTCATGACAGCCAAATGGCGTTGCCCATGCTGAGCGCCATGAGGGAAGGAACGATTGTTCTGGCCGACAAGGCATACGAGACCAACGCTTTACGCGCCGCCGCGGATGAAAAGAAGTCGTGGGCCAATATCCCCACCAAAAGCAACCGCAAAGACAGCTTTGCCTTCAGCGGATGGCTTTACAAGCAGAGAAACCTGGTTGAACGCTTCTTCGCCAAACTCAAGCAATTCCGAGGAACTGCCACCAGGTACGACAAAAATCCCCTGAATTTCCTGGCTGCCGTCAAGCTCGTTGCTACACGCATCTGGATCAGGGCGTTATGAGTCTACGCCCTAGTCGCCTTGCAAAAGTCAGATGTACCAAATGATGACAGCACGCCTTTTGCCGCGTATGGTACTGGCCTTTCTTATGGGACACATGAAGCAACAAAATGAACCCATTAAATGGACTAACGCGGCGTAACACCTTGGGTGCAGCCTTGGTTGGCATAGCCGGTTTGGCTCTTGGCAAGACAGCATCGGTTCTGGCCGACACTGTCTTGCCCTTAGGGCTTGATGCCATCGCCCAGACACGTGGCTTACGTTTTGGCACGGCGATTGCGGCCGGTAAGCTCAATCAGCGTGATTTAGTAGCGCTTATCGACCAAGAGTGCGGTGTGATTGTTGCCGAGAACGCCTTCAAATGGAAACAGATAGAACCACAAAAAGGTAGCTTTGATTTTAAGGGCGCTGACGCGATAGCCAGCTTTGCTGATAATCACAAAAAGCTGTTGCGTGGTCATAATCTGGTCTGGCCGGGTAATGAGTTTCAACCAGATTGGATGAAAGGCAAAGCCGCACAATCAGGCAAAGATACCGCTGCGTGGGCGGTCAAGATGATCCGTCAACATGTCGCGCTAATGATCTCCCGTTTTCCAGATATAATGTCATGGGATGTCGTCAACGAGGCCGTTAAGCCGTATACTGGTAAGCTAAATGCCTCTATTCTGACGCAGCCCTTAGGGGATAGATTGCTTGATGTGGCATTTAAGATGGCACGCCAAACAGCGCCTAAGGCGCAACTTGTTTATAATGATTATATGAGCTGGGGCATTGGTGTCGGCCATCGTGATGGCGTGTTGCGTTTATTAGAGGGTGCCATCAAGCGCGGCGTGCCGATTGATGCCTTAGGTATCCAAAGCCATCTTTGGGCTACTTTGGATCGGCCTATCGATGAACTGGCGTGGCGCAAGTTTCTCGAAGAGATTGAGGCTATGGGACTCGATATTTTGATCACTGAACTCGATTGCAGCGACCGGAATGTGATATCCAAGAATGTGGCGGTTCGTGATGCGGAAACGGCGGCATTTGTTAAAGGGTATCTTGATGTTACGTTGAGTTTTAAGCGGACAAAAGAGGTTCTTGTCTGGGGTTTGTGCGATAGAGACTCTTATATGAACGCGGCATTCTTTGCTGAGTCAAGACGACGCCCAGATGGGTTGCCCTTGCGTGGGCAACCGTATGATACGGAGCTGCAAGCCAAGCCCATGCGGCAA
Organism: Asticcacaulis sp.; assembly: GCA_049590735.1. Taxonomy (GTDB): domain Bacteria; phylum Pseudomonadota; class Alphaproteobacteria; order Caulobacterales; family Caulobacteraceae; genus Asticcacaulis. Next base: position 3,226 of record JBAWDM010000237.1, read on the forward strand.
GCAATTGCCAACGCGCTGGCTGCTGCACCCGCGCGTAGTTGACGTGTAATTATGCGAATCGCAATAACTATGTTTTTTTGTAAAAAATTGCAAATCGCACCCCCTAGTCAATGTGCCCATTGACGCAGGACTCTTCTTTGACAGGCCCACCGATGGACAGGCGACGATCAACCATTCAGGATGTAGCTCGCGAGGCCGGTGTTTCGACAAAGACGGTTTCAAGAGTAGCCCGACAAGACCCTAATGTTACCGAAAAGACGCGAACGGCAGTACGGGCTGTGATCGACCGGTTGAGTTATCGCGCTACAATAGCAGCCAGAAGCACCGTCAGTGCGCGTTCTTTTCAGATAGGTTTGGTGTTCGACAATCCAAAATCCAGCTATATGTTCGCGCTGTGGCGCGGCGCCCTAAATGTTACGAGATCGAACGGCTACCATCTCATTTTTGAGCCTATGGAAGACGCTCAAAGAAGTATTGGTGAGGCGCTTTCTGACCTGATCATTCAATCGAATCTTGAGAGCGTGATTGTACCGCCACCACTTTCTGACAATCCCGAAGTTATAGAGGCCCTAGTCAAACTTAACCGGCCCTTCGCACGGATTTCACCTAGTTTAATGCCGGATATTGGTGTTTCGGTACGTATCGACGACCATGCAGCGGCACGGGCGATGACAGAATATCTAATTTCACTGGGTCATCGTCAAATCGGCTTCATTCAGGGCAAGGCAGGAACGACAACTAGCCGAAACCGGCTTGCCGGTTTTCACACAGCCATGAAGGCTGCGGGCCTTACAGTGCCTGATTGGCATGTTGAACAGGGTGATTTTGAACTACGCTCCGGCGTGTTGTGCGGGGAGCGGTTACTGGGTAGACCTGATCGCCCCACGGCCATATTTGCAAGCAATGATGAAATGGCAGCAGGTGTTGTCATGGCGGCTAATCGCTTAGGGCTAGATGTGCCTGCAAATGTGTCCATAGCTGGTTTTGATGACACGGCGATCGCAAAAAACATGTGGCCTACGCTCACCACTATAAACCAACCCATTAGACAAATGGCCGGTGTGGCAGCGCAGTGTCTCATTGATTACCAACGTAATGGACAAAAAGATAAGGGCGAAATTGTCGAACTCAATTTTGATCTGGTCATTCGGGACTCGACCCGCCATCTTTGAACTAAGGCCCATAGATTATTGTTAACTGTCCGTCAGCAAATACGCTGAAACAGGCGCTGTTGCAAATTTTCGCCTGCGTACCCAACTTCGGGATTTTGACTGCGGGTTGAGCGGATGAATGACTTCAAGGGGCGCTACCATAAGGGCGAGATCATTCTTTGGGCAGTCCGCTGGTATTGCAAATACGGTATCAGCTACCGCGACCATGAAACCATGCTGGCCGAGCGTGGCGTGGATGTTGATCACTCGATGATTTTCCGCTGGGTACAGAAGTATGCGCCAGAGATCGAAAAACGACTGCGTTGGTACTGGAGGGTGCCTTCAATCGGGCGCGCGTGGCGGGTCGACGAGACATATGTGAAGGTCAGTGGCAAGTGGGTTTATCTGTACCGAGCGGTTGATAAAACAGGTAGAACGATTGACTTTTACCTGTCCTCGACGCGCAACGCAAAAGCCGCCAAACGCTTTCTCGGCAAGGCTTTACACGGTCTGAAAGATTCGGAAAAGCCTTTGAAGATCAACACTGACAAGGCTGCTGCCTACGGGGTTGCCATATCTGAGCTTAAAAAAGAAGGAAAATGTCTTGAGGATATGGAACATCGACAGGTCAAATATCTGAACAATGTCGTCGAGGCCGACCACGGCAAACTCAAGCGTTTAATCAAGCCAACTTTGGGCTTCAAATCTATGAAGACGGCCTATGCGACTCTCAAAGGCTTTGAGGTGATGCACGCGCTGAAAAAGGGCCAGGCCAAGATCTGGCAGTATCAGGACGGCATCGTAGGCGAAGTGCGTCTGATCGAGCGCAATTTCGGAATTTACAATGTCTGAAGACCAGAGGGAATAAGCTTTTTACAACCAAATCAAAAGTTTGCAACAGAGCCGCGCCGATTATCCGTCGCTATGTTGTGGCGGCAGATGGCGGTGTGTCGCAGGGCCAGGA
>JBAWDM010000238.1:0-2198 GCA_049590735.1 Asticcacaulis sp.
GTCGGGGTCTGGGTGGCAATCTCGTCTATGCCCTCATCCTTCAGGATACGGCCGCGCGGCATGTCGCGTTCCTGTGCCATGCGTTCGCGCCAGGCCGCCACCTGGGTGAATACCGCCATATATTTGACGGATGGCTTACGCGGGCGCAAACGCCGCCACGCCTCTTCGGGCTTGGTGGCATAAAGAGAGGGGTCCGTCAGGGCCGTCATTTCCTGCGCCACCCATTCCAGACGCCCCTGATCCTTAAGGCGGTTGCGCAATTTTGGGAAGGCTTTGGCCAGATGGGTCACATCCCCCAGCGCATAATCAAGCTGCTGTTGGCTCAACGGCCTGCGCGACCAGTCGGTAAAACGTGACCCCTTGTCGAGGTCGACCTTCAGAATTTGCCGCACGAGCGAATCATAAGCGACCTGATCTCCATAGCCCGCAGCCATGGCGGCCACCTGCGTATCAAACAGAGGCGCAGGCATCACGCCCAGATTGACGAAGATTTCCATGTCCTGACGACAGGCATGAAAGACCTTTAAGATATTCGGATCGACCAAAATATCCAAAAAAGGCTTTAAATCCAGCTCTTTGGCCAAGGGATCAATAATGGCGGCGTGATCTTCACTGGCGGCCTGAATAAGGCACAGCTTCGGCCAGTAGGTCGTTTCGCGCATAAATTCGGTATCAACCGTAATAAAAGGTGCGGATTTTATCGCGTCACAAAAGGCGATCAGGTCATTGGTGTTTGTAATTGGGGTCATTTTATAGTTATAGCAAACCGAAACGGGCCTGATAGGGCCAAAGTGATCATAGGATTATTTTTATGTCGGATCAAAAACCCGCACAATCGGGCCTAACATACGCGCAGTCCGGTGTCGATATCGACGCCGGCGAAGCTTTGGTCGATGCGATCAAGCCACTGGCCAAGGCGACACGCCGCCCGGGGGCTGAAGCCAGTCTTGGCGGGTTTGGCGCTCTGTTTGATTTGCGAGCGGCGGGCTATGATGATCCTCTGATCGTAACCACAACGGATGGCGTCGGCACCAAGCTGAAAATCGCCATCGAAACACACCGTCACGATACGGTCGGCATTGATCTGGTGGCCATGTGTGTCAATGATCTGCTGGCTCAGGGCGCAGAGCCGCTGATGTTCCTTGATTATTACGCCACCTCAAAGCTCGATATCGACACCGCTAAGCGCGTGGTCGCCGGTATCGCTGAAGGCTGTAAACGCGCAGGCTGTGCGCTGGTCGGCGGTGAAACGGCAGAAATGCCCGGCATGTACGGCCATGATGACTACGATCTGGCCGGTTTTTCGGTCGGTGCCGTGGATCGTCATAAGGTCTTGCCGCGCATGGATGATATGCGTGAAGGCGATCTGATTATCGGTCTGGCCTCAAGCGGCCCGCATTCCAATGGCTATTCGCTCATCCGCAAGGTCATCGAAGTCGCCGGGCTAAGCTGGGCATCGGATGCGCCCTTCGCACCGGGTCTGTCTCTGGCTCAGGCCCTGCTTGAGCCGACACGCATCTACATCAAGACGGTTTTGCCTTTGATGAAGTCCGGCCTGATTAAGGGCGGCGCGCACATTACCGGCGGCGGCCTGATTGAAAATCCGGATCGCGCCGTACCTAAGCATCTGACGGCTAAGTTCGATTTCGACACTATGGCCTTCCCAGCCGTTTTCCAGTGGTTGATGGAAGCCGGCAATATAGACCGCCATGAAATGTTGCGCACCTTTAACTGCGGGGTCGGTTTTGTGCTGTATGTCTCGCCAAAAGATGCCGATGCGGTTCTGGCGGCCCTGCTTAATGCGGGCGAAGATGCCTTTGTTTGCGGTCAACTGGCAGCGAAATAATGGGTAAAACACGCGCTCAGGGAGCGAAGCGTTAGCGCATGAAAAAAATAAAAACAGCCATTTTTATCTCCGGTCGCGGTTCCAACATGATGGCGCTGGTTGAGGCGGCAAGGGCTGAGGATTTTCCGGCGGAATTCGTGCTGGTGGTCGCCAATGATCCTGGGGCGGCAGGTCTGACATGGGCGGCGCAACAGGGTATCAAGACCTTTGCGCTGGATCACAAACCGTTCGGCAAGGATCGTGAGGCGCATGAACGCGCGCTGGATGCCGCGTTGCGTGAGGCGGGCGTCGAGTTCATTTGTCTGGCGGGGTATTTGCGTGTGCTGACGCCCTGGCTGGTGCAGGCGTGGAA
>JBAWDM010000239.1:0-3586 GCA_049590735.1 Asticcacaulis sp.
TAGTCGATATCAGACCGTCTTTGGCGACTTCTTAGCCGCAGATTTACGCACCGGTGAGACTACTTTTTCAGCTACGGGTTTAACTGCTGGCGGCGTGGCGTCTTCCGCCTTAGCCGCCGTCTCAGCCGTCTCGGCCTCCACCGCTTCGACCGCAGCCTGTTTCAGGGCACCGGCTTCTTCTGTGACAGTGACCGTGGCGTCAACGACCGAATCCACTACGGCCTCTAGGGTTTCAGCGACATCTGCCTCAGCCGCCTCAGTAGCTTCGGCCACAGGCGCCACTGCCTCTTCAACGGCCTCTTCTGCCTCAGCCGGGCTCATCGTCTTGCCCCACACACCATCAAAACCGGGCCATTTGCCCGCCATCGGCATATCTTTCATCAGGCCTTCGCCTTTTGCCAGACTTTGCGTGGCTGCCCAGGCGCTCAGCCCAAAGCTGGAGGCGGCCCAGAAGGGCACCCACATAGGCGACAAGGCACCCACCCAGAAGTTCATAACTTTTTCAGAGGCAGCCTTTACCTCTTCGGGGGTTGCTATAGGTGGAAATTTCGGTGTTTGAAAGTCAGTCATGTTTAACATTTTAACCTCTGTTAGCCCGCTCATCCTATATTGCAGCGCAACATAGCATAGAAACCGACAGACTCCAATAGTTACACGAATATCCGGCTTTACAAAATCCGAATCCTGGCCTCGCCGCCCGCCTCCCCGAAAGTCCGCACCACATCCTCGGAAATTGCCCTTAATTTGTCGGCGAAAACAGAGGGCGCATTGATCGCCACCAGCGCGCAGCCATTCATTTTCATGGGGTTCCAAAGGGGACGCAAACGCAGTTCGGCCACCAGAATTTCCGGTGCGCTCATCAAATCACCTTCGCTGATGGCGCTTTCCATATGGCGCAGCCAGGAATCAAACGTCTCAAGATCCTTAAGCGGCAACCAGATCAGAAAGCGCGCATCCGGACGCAGGCTTAAGACCGCATGGGCGGTTTCGACAATCCGGTCATAATCGTCTGATTTTTCAAAGGGTGGATCAATCAGATAAAACAGGTCTTTATCATCATGCGCGGCTTCGACGGCAACATCATAGCCGTCCTCGCGGACCACCTGCCCACGCGGTTCTACGCGGTCTTTGAGCAGGTAAAAATCATCCGCACGCAGTTCCGCCCCCACATAGTCATCCCCTGTGCGCTGGTGATCCAGCACCAGAACGGGGGAACCCGGATAGATGCCAATATGCTCACGAAAGCCAGATTGCGCGTTTTTAGTCCGCACATAATCGGCCAGAGGCTTCAGGCTTTCGGGCACATCACGTCCCATCAGATATTTGATGCCGGCCTCTGCCTCTTTCGAGCGGGCAAAATCCGGATTGGACAAATCATAAAATCCGGCCCCCGCATGGGTGTCGACCACCATTAAAGGCGCGGCATTATCGCGTAATAATCTCAACAGGCTCAAAACCGCCGCATGTTTGGCCAGATCAGCAAAATTTCCGGCGTGAAAACCGTGTCTGTAATTCATAAACCCTCATGGCGCGCTTTAGCCATCGGGATCAAGAGGCATTGTGCCCGTGCCTGTTTTATTTCAGATCAAACCCAGCGACTTTTGCGTCTTTTTCGGCAAAGCACAGGCAATGAGATCATAAGACCCGCGCACATGATCCCTAAGTTCATCCCCGTCAATATTCCTGGCCTGAATCCATTTCATGCCGCGTGAGGCCAGATAGGGCGCGGGGCGATACCCCTCACTGTCGCTGAGGATTTCATAGCCGATGGGCGTCACCTTAAAACTGACCGCCAAATCTTCGCCCTCACGACCCTGCGTAATGGCGAACACCTTGCCGCCTACCTTCCAGACATCCGCGCCGCGCCACTGCACCACATGTGTGGCACTTGGCAGGCTGGCGCAGAAGTCATTGAAAGCTTGCGCAATCATTTAGTTCTGCAGGGTTTCACGCGCAATCAGCAAAACATCAGCCAACAGCGATTCCGTAGTGGGCCATGCGCCCGCCCCTTTGCCGGTGACATACCAGGTCGTATTGCCGGTATTGTCCGGGCGTTCCAGTTCGATCATGGCGCGGTTTTGTTCTCCGCGCGCCCCGACCAGATAGTGATCAGCATCCAGCACCTCAAGCTTCATGGAGGCCTCAAGGCCGCGCTCAGTGGGATAGCACCGCGCTACATAACGCAGGCCCTTGCCCTCAGGGATGACCAGTGATTCCGCCGTAATGGCCCCGACCTCAACATGGTCAGGATTCCGACCCGGGAAGGCAATATCACGCAGCAGTTTCAACTTGGCGCCGACATCCGTGCCATCCAGATCGGCCGTCGAATCCGGCTCGGCAAAACCCAGACGGCGCGCCTCATCCATGGCGGCATCAAAACTCATACCGGCTTCGACCTGATCAATGACAAAGTTTGATGTGCCGTTCAGTACGCCGCTAAAGGACTTGACGCCGTAAGTCGCCACAGCCCGCGTCAGGGCCTCAATGATCGGTGATCCGCCCCCGACAGATGCTGAATAGGTTAGTTTCGCACCCGTTGCCTTAGCGGCAATACGCAGACGATCACCCGCCGCCGCCACAGCCTGTTTGTTGGCGCTGGTGACGCCGACACCGGCCCTGAGGAAGCCTTCCAGCAAATCGACTGAGGGCTGAACGCCAGTGCCAATATCGACAAATACATCCACATCCGCCTTCACGAAATTGCGGGCATCCGTGGTGAAGCGCGATGCCAAAGGATGATCCCGGCGCTTATTGGCATCACGCACCAGCACGCGGTCGACTTCAATCAGGTCGCTCCATTCCAGGCAGCGTTCAAGGAACTGCGCACCGACGCCGCCAGCCCCCATGACCGCCAGACGTATCTTGCGCTTGGTAATCGGCCTGTCGCGGAAAGCGGTCGTGGTACCCAAAATCGTCTCATAATTTTTCGCCAGCCCGGCCATTTGCACCTTGAGGCCATTGGCCTCAGCAAAGCGCATGGCCTTGCCCTGCACCACCGGAAAAGCAATCTTTTGCGCATCCGCCCAACTTAAAGCCTGATAGGGCTTCGCGGACTCCCCCACCGTCGCCGGATCGGCATCATAGATGGCATCGACATCCTTATAAAGACGCGCCGTGACGCCCAAAGCCTGCGCAATATAGATGGCCGTCAGGTCAGACCCGCCACGCCCCAGCAAGACCGGCTCACCCTCCGCATTTTCTGCCACATAGCCTGGCACCACCACCAGATCGACCTTTTTCAGGTCACGCTTTATGATATCGGCCTTGATATCGACCGGATTGGCATTGAGATGATCCCCTTCGGCAATCAGGCGTATCTCATAGGCCGAGCGAAATTGCGTGGTAATGCCTGAACGTTCGCAAGCCATGGCCAGCAAACTGGCGGCGCGCATTTCGCCGGTCGCCACCAGATGCGGCGTTGCCGACGAAACAGAGGCCTGCGTATAGCTGCCGGCCAGACGCAGCAACTGATCCGTCTGGCCCTTAAAAGCGGACACCACCGCCACCACCTTTTGGGCATCGCGTGTATAACGGTAGATTTCCGCCACGGCGCGATGCAAAGCGCTTTCGCTCGTTAGAACAGACC
>JBAWDM010000240.1:0-2684 GCA_049590735.1 Asticcacaulis sp.
TCGGTGTGCAGGACCACTTCGTTTTGAGTGTACTCAAACGCCGACAAGGCGGCACGCTCCGCAGGCGTGGCATCGCTCAGGATTTTCAAAGTCGTATTGGCATGGGTGGCAAAAACGACCTCGTCAAAATGGTGACGGCGGTCATACACATCTGTCAATACAACGCCGGACGGCCCGCGCAGCACGCTTTTTATACCGCAACTTGTCCGGATATGGCGGGCGAAGGAGGGTGTGAGCTTTTTCAGATAGGCCTGCGCGCCGCCCACAACACTGCGCCATAGGATACGGTCTGTGACCTGTAAAAGGCCGTGATTTTCAAAAAAAGCAATAAAGGCGCGAAATGGATAGTCCATAATCTGTGCGGCCGATGTCGACCAGATCGCGGCGGCCTGAGGCAACAGATGATCATCAATAAAGGCGCGGCCGTAATTGCGGTCTTTGAGATAGTCCCCCAGCCGGTAATTGTCACGGGCGCGCGCTGCCAGATCCTTGGGCGCTTCACGGTAAAAACGCATAATATCCAGCAGCAAGGAAATAAAGCGCGGACGAAACAGATTGCGCGTCTGGGCAAACAGGCCCTTCAGGCCCAGACTGGAATATTCCAGCCGGCCCTTGTCGATGGAAACGCCAAACGACATGTCCGAAAGCTGGTGTTCGACATCCAGATGTTTGAAAAACTGCACCAGATTGGGATAGCAGGGCTCATTAAAGACAATAAAGCCCATATCAATCCACAGGGGCTGCGCATCTGTGCCGACATTGATCGTGTGGCTGTGGCCACCGATCTGATCTTCGCTTTCGAACACGGTAATATCGCAGCTTTTGTTGAGCATCCACGCCGCAGACAGGCCCGAAATGCCGGTGCCGATAATGGCAATTTTTCGTCGTGTGGAAAGAGATGTATCAAACATAGTTGGTACGCCATTCAGGGTTTTCATATCTGATCTACGCTGCAGATACGTTTACGGATCACTGTCTGATGCCGATAGGGCCGTAATATTATAGGCCCTGTGTGATCTGAAATGCCGCATGGGCCGTAATAGGCTTAGTGAAACAGGACAGACGGCGAGGCAGGTAAGCCAGGGCGCTGTCTCAGGAGTATAGAGTATGCGTATCGCGCACCACCCCGACGAAGACATTTTGTTTGAATATTATCGTGGCGATCTGGCACCGGGTCTGGCCCTGAGCGTGCGTGCGCATATTGAGCTGTGTCATAAGTGTGACGATGAGATCGGGCTGTATCACGCGATCGGCTCGACCTTGATGGAGGCCGATGCGGGCATGGTTATGTCCACGGATGCCCTTGATCTGGCTCTGGCGCGTATTGAACGCAGGGAAACCACAGGCCCTGTCACAACCGTCAGGCAACCGGACTTCCTTAAGGGCTTTGACCTGCCGCCATCTTTAAGGACGGCGGCCATTATGAACCGGCGCTTTGTGGCACCGGGCGTATGGCTGGCACCTGTTGCCTTAAGCGGCGCGCCAAAGGGGTCTAAAACCTATCTGCTTTATGCCAAACCCGGCATGGCCGTGCCATCGCATGACCATAAGGGCCGCGAAATTACCGTCATGCTGCACGGCAGTTACGCTGATCATAAGGGCACCTATCATCGCGGTGATTTCGCCATGTGTGATGCCACGGATATGGCCCATGAACCCGCCATGGTCGGCGATGAGGGCTGTCTGTGCTTGCTGGCTCAGGAAGCGGCGATTATACCTAAGACCTGGCTTGGCTGGGTTTTGAAACCTGTGGCGCGCGTTTAGGAAATAACGGCATGTGGAAATTGATGGTCATCAGCTTTGGCCTTGTCCTGTTTACGCTTCTGGCTATGGACTTTATCTGGCTGAGTACTGTGGGTGGCGAGGTCTATATACCGGCCATGGGGGATTTGATGCGGCCAAAACCGGATTTCAAACCGGCGGTTATCTTTTATCTTTTATATGCCTTTAGTCTGACGTTTTTTACCCTGAAGCCCATCTTTAAGGGGCCCAGATTTTCGGTGTTTGATCTGGTCTGGCGTAGCGGCCTGTTCGGTTTGACCGCCTATGCCACCTATAATCTGACGGCCTTATCGGTGATCCGTGGCTGGCCGGTGCCGGTCAGCTGCCTTGACATGGCCTGGGGCAGTTTCCTCAGCGCCGTTGCCGTCAGTCTCACCGCCTTTATCCTGAAGGCCACGGGGCTGTTGCGCGCCGAAATGGTGCTGATCCGTTAAATCCTTGGTTTATCGCGTTTGCTTACCCAAACCTTCTATGCGCGTTTTCGGGTGTAGGGCAGGCAGAACATATAGAGCCCGCTGAACAACATCAAAAACAAGGGGGGCAGGGGCGCATAGGTGACCCATGCCGGCGGTTCCCGAAAAACTCGCACGGCGAAATTAGCGATTACAGTCAGTGTAAAAACGACAGACAGCCAGCGATGGGTCTGGCGTATGAGGGTGTTGAAAGTCACATCGGTCTCCTGTCGGGTCAGTCCGCGCCCTGTAAAGTGTTTTCAAGCTTGCCAAAGAAGACCTGCCAGCCATATTGCGCACCCTGATAATATTGCGCGAATTGAGGTTCGGCCTTAAAGCCCGACTGTTCCATACGCAGATGTGTGCCAGTCTGCGTAGGCGTCAGCGTCCATGTCACAATCGTCTCCACGCCCATTGCGCTCCAGCTATAGGACAGGCTCTTATCGGGAT
>JBAWDM010000241.1:0-2726 GCA_049590735.1 Asticcacaulis sp.
CACATAGACCTTTCCTTTCGTCTAAAATCGCTCTATAGAATGGGTCACAACATTTGCGCCCGGCCGAAAAGGCCGGGCGTAGCCATTTCCGGAGGGGCGCATACGCTCTTCAAACAAAGGATAAGCCTATGTCCGACATTTTGATGCCCAAAGCGACCGCCGTGTGGCTCGTAGACAATACTTCGCTCGGTTTTGATCAGATCGCTGATTTTTGCGGCATGCACCTGCTTGAAGTCAAAGGCATTGCCGATGGTGAAGTGGCGCGTGATATTCGCGGTGCCGATCCGATTGCCAATGGCCAGTTGACGCGTGACGAACTGAACCGGGCTGAGGCCACGCCGACCTATCGCATGAAGGCCATGGTGTCGCGTCACGCTGAGTTGTTGAAGCCCACCAAGAAGGTGCCGCGCTACACGCCGGTATCGCGCCGTCAGGATCGCCCGGATGCGATTTTGTGGTTTGTCAAAAATCACCCTGAAATCACCGATGCGCAGATTTCCAAGCTGCTGGGCACAACGAAATCGACCATCGAACAGGTGCGGTCGCGTACCCACTGGAACTCCAGCAATATCAAGCCGGTCGATCCGGTGACGCTTGGCCTGATCGGTCAGATCGAGCTGGATGCCGCCGTCAAGAAAGGCGCAGACGCCCGGCGCAAGCAGGCCGAAAAGCTGGGCATTCCGCTCGAGGATCCGTCGCTTAAGCCCGCCGTCACCGTACAGCCGGCCTTTGACGACGAAGATGACAGCCCCTATTCCAAAAAGAATGATCTGTCGCTTGAGGATGTCTTTGGTAAGGGCGGCGGCACGCGTTCTGAGCCTGAAGAAGACTAACCCACTGAAACGCGCAAGCTGACGGTTAAGGATTGATCCCTGACCGTCAGACCGTCAGGCTGAGGTCATGATCAACCCGAAATCCCCCCTGGCCGAATTGCTGAATGCCGACATGCGGGCGGGTGTGGTCGAGTGGCTGGGTGTTCGCCCCAAACGCCGGGGCGATATGATGGTCGTGGACAGTGTGGCGCTTGATACACAAGCGGGCGTTATCGGTGACCATTACAGTAACCCGAAACGCGGCACGCGCCATGTTACGCTCATTCAGCGCGAAGATATTGCCGCCATTGCCAGCTATCTGGCTCAGGACGTGACACCCGAACAACTCAGGCGCAATATCGTCATGCGCGGTATCAATCTGCTGGCCCTTAAAGACAAACGTTTCCGGCTGGGTGAGGCCTTGCTTGAAATGACCGGCGAATGCCATCCTTGTTCGCGGATGGAGGAAATCTTTGGCACGGGCGGCTATAATGCCGTTCGCGGTCATGGCGGTATTACCGCACGCGTTTTGGAAAGCGGTATGGTGCGGCTGGGCGACAGACTGACGGTTGCCTGATTTAAGCAGCGATCACGCTGTAAGGCCTGTCATCACATCAGCCATAAAGAAAGCCCGTCGGATAATACCGGCGGGCTTTATGAGTTTCTTTGGGGGAAAAAGGGATCGGAAAATCCGTCAGGTCAGGTCGTGATATCCAGCAATTTACCGAGCATGTCATCTGCCGTCTTGACCACATTGATGCTGGCGTGAAACGCCGTACGCGATTCAATCTGTTCAACCAGATGGCTCAGTATATCGCCGCCGCCAGCGGCTTCGCGCACCGTTGCCGTGGCCGCCTTGTCGAAACGCTGACTGGCGGACAGGACTCCGGCTGTGGCTGTGCTGATAGCGGACATATCCACAGCATAGGCTCGAAAGCTTAAAACCGTTTTTACAGAAGGGGTTAACGGATTTTAAGGCTCTTAACCTCTCAGCACCGCGCCAATCTTCTGTGCCGAAGCGATGATTTTGGCGCTGAGGGCGTCAATTTCCGGCTCGGTCAGGGTTTTGTCGGTGGGCGTGATGGTAACCTCGACCGCCAGCGACACCTGACCTTCGGGGACGCCGGCACCACGATAGACGTCAAACACCCGCGCGTCACCGATCAGGGTTTTATCAGCACCTTTTATGGCACGCACCAGATCACCGGCCGCGAGTTTGGCATCAACCAAAAAGGCGAAATCGCGGCTGAGCGGCATCAGGTTGGAGGTCATCAGTGCGCCACGCGACTTGCCGGATTTGGATTTTGCAACGGGCAGGTTCTCGATGCGGATTTCAAAGGCGACATAGGCCCCGCTTAAGTCCATAGCTTTGAGGACTCCCGGATGGAGTTCGCCAAATTCCGCTATGATATGCTTGGGCCCCAGTTGCAGCCGCGCCGAACGGCCCGGATGCCAATGCGCGGCATTGCTGCCCTGCACCAGTTGCAGCGACGCCGTAGGTGCGCCCATATCCTCAAGCAGGCGCATGAGATCGCTTTTGAGGGCAAACAAAGCGTCTTCGCCTTTCGCTTGCCAGCCGCGTGAGGTGTCGGGGGCTTTTAAGGCGGTAATGGTGGTTTTTTGCTCATTCGGTTCCAGACCCAGATAGATGGGCCCGATTTCAAAAAGCTGCACGCCGCTAAAGCCGCGCGCCGCATTGCGACCGGCCGCCTCAAGCAGGTTCGGAAGGGCAGACGGGCGCATGCAGTTCAGTTCGGAGGCAATGGGGTTGGCCAGCAGCAGCTTATCGTCGCCACCGCCAAACAGCTTGGCCCAATCCTGACGCATGAAGGACCAGGTGACGGCCTCGGCATAGCCATAGGCGGCCAGAGCGCGGCGGGCGGTGCGGGCCTTGGCCTGGGCAGAGGTCAGCAC
>JBAWDM010000242.1:0-2795 GCA_049590735.1 Asticcacaulis sp.
CTGTGAACCAATTAAGAATATTGGGACGCTGGATGCGCCTTATCACCATTCCAAACCAGTCATCAGTCGCCAAGGCCTTCACTGAATTCGATGACAATGACCGCATGAAGCCATCATCGTATTACGACCGTATCGTCGATGTGATGGAAGAACTTATGAAGTTTACCTTGCTGACTCGTGACAGTGTCGCCTATCTGGTGGATCGGTATTCCGAGCGCAAAGAGAGCGCCGAGGAATTGAGCAGACGGGTGAATCTCAAATCAATTTAATCTACACTGACCGTGGCCCAAACAGGATAAGCCCGGAACCAATGAGGCAGATTATCAGGCCTGTTATATCCCAACGATCAGGAATTTTGTGCTCAACTAAAGCAAGCCATCCAATCGAAGCAACAATATAGATGGCCCCATAGGCGGCATAGGCGCGACCTGCATACTCAGTGTCGACCAGAGTCAAAAGCCAGGCAAAGACGACCAGACTAAATACCCCAGCAATCGTCCACAAAGGCGATTGATGCAACTTAAGCCATGCCCAGAATGAAAAGCAACCCGCTATTTCGGCGATTGCTGCCAAACCATATATCAATAGAGTTTTCATTTAATTCTGTGGGTGCGCTTATCTGCTGCGGAGGGACATAAACCGCCCGCCGGCCAGAATATGTTGCGCAACAGAACGTCATTTGCCTTACACGCTAAGGCGACATGGCTCAATGCCTGAGATTGGGCAGACCGTCATAGCGCTCAAAAAAACGTCACCTTTTCAGGCAACGTTTTTTGATCGCACTTATCTCGTTTTATAAAAATACAGATGACAGCACCCACTCAGCATCATCTGGTGCTGAGGACGTCTCTAAACTCTTCGCCCGGTAACAAGACGGTAAATCACAGCGATAACAGCCACCACAATCAGGATGTGGATCAGACCGCTGGATACGTGGAAGACGACAAAGCCCAGAGCCCATAAAATGACAAGAATAACAGCTAATCCATAAAGCATAATGTGTTCCTCAATTATCTTAAATATCGGGCCTACCCCGGCGCGACACTTCAGAGGTACAAGGGCGCATGCAAGATTACAGTCCTGAACTTATGCCCCGCTTATAAGCATTAGATAAGCTGAGAGCTCGCTACTCCGCCTCAACCTTGATCGGGCCATTGGTTTTGATAATCCGGGCCATAGCATCAAAGGTCGTCCCGATACCGGCTTCCGGGGCCTTATCCATCAGGCTGACACCCACGGCTGCAATAAAGCTCAGGACAAAGCCCGGCACGATTTCATAAAGTGTCGATGACAGGCTTTGGCCATGAATCGTGACCGGCAGATAAAGCCAGCACAGAACCGTCACCGCCCCGACCAGCAGACCTGCCAAGGCCCCGTTGCGCGTCAGGCGACGCCAGTACAGACTGAGCAGAATGATCGGCCCGAACGCCGCCCCAAACCCTGCCCAGGCATTACTGACCAAAGACAGGATGCTGCTGGAGCGGTCAAAGGCCAGACAAATCGCTACCACCGACACCAGTAAGACCGACAGACGCCCCACCAGCACAAGTTCTTTCTGACTGGCGCCCCTGCGCACGAAATATTTGTAGAAATCCTCGGTCAATGAACTTGAGGACACCAGAAGCTGCGATGAAATCGTACTCATAATGGCGGCCAGAATCGCCGCTAACAAAAAGCCTGCGACCAGAGGATGAAACAAAACCTGTGACAACAGAATAAAGATGGTCTCCGGATCATTCAGCACGGCCTGCGTCCTGGTTACAAAAGCAAGCCCCGCAATCCCCACCAGCACCGCGCCCACAACGGTCACAATCATCCAGGCCATGCCGATATTGCGCGCCGTCGCCACATCCTTAAGCGTGCGGATGGCCATGAAACGCACAATAATGTGCGGCTGACCGAAATAACCCAGCCCCCAGGCCAGACTTGAGATCAGACCCAAAACCGTCAGCCCCTGAAACCAGTTCATGAAATCGGGTTTAATAGCGTGAATTTGCGTCGCCACAGGCGACCATCCGCCCAGCACCCAAAAGGTGACGATCGGCACCAGAACCAGCGCCAGAAACATGATGCAGCCCTGCACGAAATCGGTCAGGCTGACAGCCAGAAATCCACCAAACAGGGTATAGGCCAAGACCGCTACGGCCGTGATAAACAGCCCAGTTGTATAGTCTATGCCAAATGACGCCTCAAACAGCTTACCGCCCGCCACAATACCGGCCGAAGTATAGAGGGTGAAGAAGATGACAATGATCAGCGCCGAAATCGTCCGCAACAGATGCGAATGATCCTGAAAACGCTTTTCAAAAAAATCGGGAATGGTGATCGCGTCATTGGCAATCTCGGTATAGACCCGCAAACGCGGCGCCACGAGCAGATAGTTCAAAAACGCCCCGACAATCAGGCCCACTGCAATCCAGGCCGCCCCCATCCCGCTTAAGTAAACCGCGCCGGGCAAGCCCATCAGCATCCAGCCGCTCATATCTGATGCGCCCGCCGAAAGGGCCGCCACGGCCGGCGGCAATTGCCGCCCCCCCAGCATGAATTCGGAGACATCGCTGGTGGACTTACGATAGGCATAAACGCCAATCGCCAGCATCAGGACAAAATAGAGACCGATGGAGATAAGGGCCTGACTGTGCATGTGGGGTCTTTCTCATTTTGCGGCCGGAACGTCATGCGTCAACCAGCACTTCAACATAAGTAGATTATTCGACAAACGACACATCAAATAACATATTGAATCGCTTCATAACAAATATTTTAGAATTATCCAATGGTATTAAATATAATAT
>JBAWDM010000243.1:0-12732 GCA_049590735.1 Asticcacaulis sp.
GGATATAGTTGCGACCGGCGGCAAAGGCGATATCGGCCGATGTACAGCCGCCTGGGGCCTCAGAAGTAAAACGGCTATTACCTTGCGCCTCGCTTTGGTCGCCGCCATTACCGCGACTCTGCGAGGCATTGCCGTAGGGACTGGTGTCACGAAACCGCCCGCCAGAGGTCAGGGGATCGGTTTCGTCCGCTCCAGACTCATAGTTAGAACTATCGTCATCGCCGTGAAAATCATCCAGATAGCCTTGAGTGAGTTCATCGTCGGCCGCGCTATAGCCACGGGCAAAGCCACATTCGCTGGCATTTTGGGTGCCCATGGTTATGGCGCTTCGGTCTTTGCGAATTTTCTTGCCCATGACCACAACCGTGGTGCTATCGATGTCCACAGACTGTTTTGGGGCTGCGGCGGGCGTTTCAGAGATGGCCGGAGCGCACAGGCAGGCCCCCGTGAGGCAAATTATGGCCGCATAAAGCTTATATTCCGACCTGATCATTTCGTCCCCCGATTGGCTTTAAGGCATAATGTCCGGGTGCATATAATCGTCAAGCGAAATTGTTTGATTTTGCGTGAAGGTGAGCGAAGATTAAGTTACTCCGCCTTGGCTTTGCGTTCGACATAGCGTTGCAGGACGCGGCTATAGCTGTCATCGAACTGAATCAGACTGATCTCATCAAACGGGCAGTCCAGACGTTCTTCGACCCAGTTGCCGCCCGGATCAATGGCCTTCAGGTCTATGCTATCGGCGTGAATAGCATCTATCAGCCCGACATCGGCTTCATCTTCAAGTGAAACTACAATAAATTTGTTTTTCAGTTTCAGTGATTTAAACAGTTCGGGATAGCTGTTCAGCTTCACCCACGCATAGCGTTTGGTATATTTGACGCTGTTGAACTCAAGGATTTTCAATTGGTCGTCATGAAAATCCGAAACGTCGCAATCCTCAACCGCCTCAACCGGAATGATCATGGCGCCCACATCCTGCCATTCATGAATGGCCTGAAGCAGGACAAAGGCGGAGCTTAAACCCACAATAAAGCCTTCGTGGCTGCCGTCTTCGAGCGACAGACGCACATAGGTGCCCTTGCTGAGCGCGTCTTGCAGGCTTTGGTATGTGTCCATGATCAGGCTTTCAAAAGTTCGGCAACGTGTTTGGCGAAATAGGTCAAAATGCCAGTGGCACCGGCGCGCTTAAACGCCAACAAAGTCTCCATCACCGCGCGATCATGGTCCATGTAACCGGCAGCAACCGCGGCCTTGATCATCGCATATTCGCCGCTAACCTGATAGACGAAGGTGGGGACTTTGAAGGTATCAGAGACGCGACTGACAATATCGAGATAGGGCAGGCCGGGTTTGACCATCACCATGTCGGCCCCCTCGGCTATGTCGATGGCCACCTCGCGCAGGGCTTCATCCGTATTGGCCGAATCCATCTGATAGGTCTTCTTGTCGCCTTTCAGCGCCTTTACGCCGATAGCATCGCGGTAGGGGCCATAAAAAGCCGACGCATATTTAGCGGCATAGGACATGATGAGCGTGTCTTGGTGCCCTGCGGTTTCTAGTGCGTTTCGTATCGCGCCAATGCGACCATCCATCATATCAGAGGGCGCCAATATGTCGGCACCGCCGGCCGTCAGGGCCAGAGCTTGCTGCACCAGCATCTCAACCGTGGCGTCATTGTCGATCCTGCCATTGATCAATAGGCCGTCATGACCGTGGTCGGTATAGGGATCGAGCGCTATATCGACCAGCAAGCCGATATCCGGCACAGCCTGTTTGATGGCGCGGCAGGTCTGGACAATCAGACCATCAGGGTCAATGGCGGCCTGAGCGTCACTGGTGCGTACCTTTTCATTTAGATGAGGAAATAGCGCTATAACATTGATACCTAAGGCTCTTGCCTCTTTGGCTTCATTTACCGCCTCAGCAATACTGAGCCGGTCAATGCCCTGTAAGGATGAAATGGCATCCCGCGCCTTATCCTGATCATGCACGAAAATCGGCCACACCAAGTCTGATACATGCAGGCGGTTTTCGGCCACCACATCGCGTATCCACGGCGCTTGGCGCAAGCGACGCGGACGACCGGCGGGATAAGGGGCAAGGATAGGATTAAAGGTCATGTGCGAAGTCCACGGAGTTAACGGGCTGATTGCTGATATAGGCCAATAGGCGGTAATTGCACGTCATAATCTGCGGTTCAGGCTTTTTCCGTATCTGCCGCCATATCCCTAAGTTTCTCCACCGTATTGAGATTGCGGGCGGTCATGTCGGCTTTTACGGCGAGGCCCAATTTCTCAACCATTTTCGAGCGGCCAATGCCTTCCGGCGCATATAGGTACATCAATTCATATGTGATTTCATAGGCTTCTTCGTCTGTCTTCAAGCTATCCAGCAAGTCCCGATCCACCTTTTTTGGTGGAGCCTTGAAGAAAAAGACATGCTGCGCCTTGCCCTTGTGTTCATGATCGCGGAATGGATTTTCGGTCAATGTCCTTTCCAGATGCGCCAAGGTGATGAGGAAAATAGACGGGCGAAAATCAAAATGCGCCTTAATCAGATCGCCAATTTGTGTCTCAAGTGCGGTTTCATTGAGATCAGAGCAAAACACCACATTGCCGCTGGCGATATAGGTCTTCACCTGCGTCATTCCGGCTTCCAGCAGAACTTTCGTCAAATCCTTCATGGGCAGCTTGTTGTTACCGCCGACATTGATACCGCGAAACAGGGCGATCCAGACTTTTGACACGGCATCCTCCAAACTGCGACAATGTGCGCGCTCAAATTAGTCAATTATTGTAGAATTTTGAACCAATATATCGCATGGTGGATACCAATACCGGGATTAGGGTTATTTTATCCCTGCCAAGGCCTTGTGTGTATGGGCTCAAAGGGTTATCTGGCTTGATATATGCGGTCTGTTTTTAGGGCTGCCGGAGTTGATACTATGGATTATAATGCCGCTTTTGAGGCTGCCGTCGAGTCTGTGCGCTCCGAAGGGCGCTATCGTGTGTTTGCCAACCTAAAGCGCCATAATGGTCAGTTCCCGCGCGCCACCCTGATCCGCGAAGACGGCACCGAGCAAGACGTCACCGTCTGGTGTTCCAATGACTATCTCGGCCAGGGGCAAAATCCGGTCGTGCTGGAGGCCATGCATAAGGCGATTGACGCAGTGGGTTCCGGTTCGGGCGGCACGCGCAATATTTCCGGCACGACATTCTATCACAACGAACTCGAAGCCGAACTGGCGGATCTGCACCAAAAAGAAGCCGCTCTGGTCTTTACATCAGGCTATGTCGCCAACGAAGCGACGCTAACAACGCTTTATAAGATACTGCCCGATCTGGTGATTTTTTCGGACGCCTTTAATCACGCCTCGATGATTGCCGGTATTCGCAATGGCGGCGGCGCGCGTCATATCTATCGTCACAATGACTTAGACCATCTCGAAGCGCTGCTTAAGGCGGCCCCTGCCAATGCGCCAAAGCTGATTGCCTTTGAATCCGTCTATTCAATGGATGGCGATATTGCCGATATTCACGGCACGGTGGCTCTGGCCAAAAAATACGGCGCGCTGACCTATATCGACGAAGTGCATGCGGTGGGTCTTTACGGCGAACGCGGGGCCGGTGTGGCTGAACGCGACGGCATTATGGCTGAGATCGACATCATAGAAGGCACGCTGGGCAAGGCCTTTGGTATGATGGGCGGCTATATTGCCGGCACATCGGCTATGGTCGACGCCATCCGTTTGTGGGCGTCCGGCTTTATCTTCACGACCTCCCTGCCGCCCGCCGTTATGGCAGGGGCTGCGGCGTCTGTGCGTTATCTCAAAGACCACAACGAAAAGCGCATTGCCCATCAGGAACGCGCCCAGACCCTGATGAAGCGCCTGCGTGCCGTGGGTATCGCCACCTTCCCGTCGGTATCGCACATTGTGCCGGTTCTGGTGGGAAATGCCGTGCACTGTAAGATGGTGTCGGACATGTTGCTCAATGATTTCGGCATCTATGTCCAGCCGATCAACTACCCGACTGTGCCCAAGGGAACTGAGCGCCTGCGCTTTACGCCATCACCCGACCATACCGATGAGATGATCGATCATCTGGTCGAGTCCATGGATAAGCTGTGGACCATGTGCAATGTGGCCCGTTTACCAGCCGTGGCTTAATCCGCCCAGCCTTCGCCAATTGGTGTTTTTGTCGGCGGTAGAAGATCACGCGACATGAAGACCACATCCAGCCAGCGCCCGAACTTATAACCGGCGCGTGGCAATGTGCCGGTCTGCTCAAAGCCGCAAGCGCGATGCACACCTATTGATGCATGGTTTTCGCTATCGCCTATGACCGCATACATGGTGTAAAGCCCGCGCGCGGTACATAACGCGATCAAATGTTCTAAAAGCTGCTTGCCGATGCCGCGACCCAGATAGTCGGGCGCGATATAGAGACTGTCCTCAACGCCGTATTTATAGCCAGGGCGCTGCCGGAAGGCGGACGCATAGGCAAAACCTGTAACCGTCTCTCCTTCGATCGCCACCAGATAGGGCAGGCGCCTGGCGGCTATGTCGCGAAAGCTAACGAGCATCTCATCAAGGCTGGGCGGCACAAGCGCAAATGTGCCGGTGCCACGCAGGACATGGTGAGCGTAGATGTCGGTTATGGCCTGAAAATCGGCCTCGACGGCCTGACGTATCTCGACCATCACGCGTCTCGTTTTTGTTCTTGAGCCCAGATGGCAAAGGCATAGTCAAAGGCAATTTCCTTCAGGAAATCAAATCGCCCGGATGCCCCGCCATGCCCGGCCTCCATATTGATTTTCAGAAGCATGGGGTTGCCGGATGTTGAGGCGGCCCGAAGGCGCGCAATCCATTTCATCGGCTCCCAATAGGTAACGCGGGTGTCGCTCAGGCCGCCGGTTGCCAGAACCGACGGATAGGGCTGGGCGGTGATATTGTCATAGGGCGAATAGGATTTGATATAGCTATACGCGGCTTCGTCTTCGAGCGGATTGCCCCATTCGGGCCATTCAGGTGGCGTTAGCGGCAGGCTGGTGTCGCTCATGGTGTTCAGTACATCCACAAAGGGCACCGCCCCTATGACGCCGGCCCACAGGTCAGGGCGCATATTGGTCACCGCCCCCATCAACATGCCGCCGGCAGAGCCGCCATAGGCCACGATCCGGCCGCGTGTACCATAGCCTGCATCACACAGGGATTCGGCACAGGCGATGAAATCGGTAAAGCTGTTGATTTTCCTGAACTTGCGGCCATCCAGAAACCAGCCATAGCCCTTTTCTGAGCCGCCACGAATATGGGCAATGGCATAGATCCAGCCGCGATCAACCAGACTCAGTGAGCGAATGGAAAAGCCGGGATCCATCGGCATCCCATAGGAGCCATAGCCATAGAGCAGAAGTGGCGCCGTGCCATCCAGAACCGTATCGGCTTTCATCAGCACCGTCACCGGCACCTGCTGGCCGTCGGGGGATGAGGCGTAAAGGCGGCGCGCCACATAGTCGGATGGATTGTGACCGGACGGAATGGTCTGGGTTTTGCGCAACACCTTGTCACGCGTCTCCATATTGTAATCAAAGGTCTGGGCCGGTGTGGTCGGTGAGGTATAGCCGTAACGGATGATGTCGGTATCATACTCATAACCGCCGGAAGCCCCCAAACTATAGGCATCTTCGGCGACCGAAATCTCATGCTCAAGCATGTCGGATTTGCGGGTAATGACGATGCGCGTATTGGCGTTTTCGCGCTCCATGCGCAGCATATGGCGCTTATAGAGGCCAAGACCGGTAATATAGATGCCCGGACGGTGCGGTGTCAGATCGCGCCATGTGCTGCGACCCGGATGGTCGGCCGCAGACACCATCAGTTTGAAATCAATCGCCTCATCGGCATTTGTGCGGATAATAAAGCGGTCATCCCAGTGGTCGATATCGTATTGCATGCCTTCATGGCGCGGTTCGACGCAAAATGGCATGGATTCGGGTGCAAAAGCCGGGATTAGCCAGGTTTCCGAGGTTTCATGATTGCCGGCGCCGATGCTGATAAAGGCGTCCGAACTCAGCGTGCCGATGCTCAGGAAAAACCCGTCATCCTGTTCGTCATAGACCAGCACGTCTTCCGTTTTGCCGCCGGTCGGTCTGGCGGGGCGACGATACACACGGGCGGGACGGGAATTTTCATCACGCCATGTCCAAAAAATATATTTGGAGTCAGGTGAGAAGCAAAAACCGCCGTCACAGCTTTCGATGGGGTCGGGCAGAATGTCGCCCGTTATCAGGTCTTTGACGAAAACTTTAAAATATTCAGAGCCTTGGGTGTCTTCGCCCCAGGCAAACAGGCTGTGGTCGGGACTATGTTGCGAATCGGAGGTTTGGTAAAAATCCGTGCCCTCAGCGCGTTCCACCTCATTGAGCAGGATTTGCTCATGGGCCTGTGTCGCTTCAATGGACGCAATGGCCGCATCAAAATCGCCTCTGGTACGCGGACGGCGGGCAATGATGGGGTGCTGAGCGCCTTTTTTAAACCGTGAATAATATTCCCAGTCGCCATCAGGTGCCGGGACGCTGGCATCATCTTCTTTGATGCGGCCTTTCATTTCGGCGAAAATGGCGTCCTGTAAGGGTTTTGTGCTGTCCAAAACCTCTGCCGTATAGGCGTTTTCGGCATTCAACGCCTCGCGGATATCTGGCCGCAGCAAAGTCGGATCACGCAAAACGGCCTGCCAGTTTTCGTCCTTCATCCAGTGATATTCGTCTATACGCTCATGGCCCAGTTGCGTCAGACTAAAGGGCTTTTGCGCCGGATGCGGGGCGGCGGGCAGGGCAGTTTTCAGGGACACAGGCTATAAGGCTTTCTTGCATGGCGGCAGTTCGCGAGCCCGATCGCTGCGGGCGGGCCTAAAGGATTGCCCCAATCTCTGTTTAGGGTCAATCGGATACGGCCTAATCGCCTGCCATAGTCAGGCCGTCCAGCGCCGCGTAGCCGGAGGTGATCGCCAGTTTATGCGCCTGAGCATGACTGAGGACATGGGCAAAATAGATTCGCATGAGCCGGATACGATCCGACAACCACATCTTATCGCCACTATCCATAAGGCTGAGCGCCGCCATTGCGCCTTTGAGCAGCAGCCATCCGCCCATCAGATCGCCGCACAGGGTCAGATAGGCAGAGGCCCCCGTTGCGACATCGAGTGGTGCCGCCGTTTTTTGCGTCAGAAGATAATCCGTAGCGCTTGAAAAGGCGCTGAGGGCCTCATCTAAGATTTTGGCTTCGTCTGGAAAAACATCACTTGCGGATGGCAACATATTTCTGATGTCGGCTTCCAGCTCTTTGGCGGCCAGACCGTCACTCCCCAGCTTACGGCCCACCAGATCAGCAGCCTGAATGCCGTTGGTGCCCTCATAGATGGGCGCAATACGGGCATCGCGGTAATATTGAGCAGCACCGGTTTCTTCGATATAGCCCATGCCGCCATGCACCTGAACGCCCATTGAGGCGACCTCGACGCCGACATCCGTGCTCCAGGCCTTAGCGATAGGCACCAGAAAATCTTCGCGGCGCTTGTTGCGCTCAGGGTCGTGCCCCATACGGACCCTATCAATGGCCGCAGCCGTGGCTACACAGATGGCGCGGGCGGCTTCGGTTTTAGCCTTCATGAGGGCCAGAGTCAGCCGCACATCGGGATGATCATAGATGGGCGCAGGGTTCTCACCCGTAATCAGGGATTTGCCTTGCTTGCGTTCCAGTGCATAGGTTTGCGCCATCTGCCAGGCGGCTTCGGCAATGCCGACGCCTTCAAATCCAACAGCCAGTCTTGCCGCATTCATCATGGTGAACATGGCCGCTAAGCCGCCATTCGGTGGCCCGATCAGCTCGGCATGGGCACCTTCAAAGGCCATGACGCAGGTGGGGGAGGCGTGGATACCGAGCTTATGTTCCAGTCCCACGCATTTGACCACATTGCGTCCGGTCTTTTGTCCACTGGCATCGAGCGTATATTTCGGACATAAGAATAGGGATATACCGCGCGTGCCGGCAGGGGCATCCGGTAAACGCGCCAGAACCAGATGGATGATATTGTCGGCATCCTCATGCTCACCCCAGGTGATAAAGATTTTCGTGCCGCTAATTTTAAATCCGCCCAGTCCATCCGGCTCAGCCTTAGTGGTCAGGGCCGCCAGATCAGAACCGGCAGCCGGTTCCGTCAGGTTCATGGTGCCGCACCATTCACCAGCGATCAGTCGCGGCAGATACAGGTCTTTTTGCGCTTGTGTGCCGTGGGCATGAATAGCCTCAATGGCCCCCTGCGACAGGGTCGGCAGCAGGCTGAAGGCCATATTGGCGGCATGGAACATTTCAAAACAGGCCTGTTCCAGCATTTTTGGCAGGCCCTGACCGCCATAGGCGGGATCCGCCGCTAAACCATACCATCCGCCCTCAGCATAGGTTTGAATAGCCTCAGTAAAACCGGGGGCCGTGATGACCTTATCCCCTTCCAGGCGCGTGCCCTTTTGATCTCCGATACGATTGAGCGGGGCCAGAACCTCACCGGCCAGTTGTCCGGCCGCCGCCAAAACAGCGTCACGCAAATCGGCATCGAAATCCGGAAAGACAGAATGGTTATAACAAGATGCCATGCCAACGACATGATCCAGACAAAAGGTGATGTCTTTGAGGCTGGGGCGATAGCTCACGGCGTTTCCCTTATTGTTATGGCCCTGTTTGGAGCCGCAATACTAAGTCTGAAGGCCTGACTCCGCAAGTAATTTTACGTCAACGTAAACTTTTGTCGCATATGAAATTGGTTAAGTTACAGATATTTTTTCATGACGCCTGAGGGGTGTTGGTGTATGCAGGTAGGTCTTTAATACAGGTTCGGAGCCGCCATGACCCCCACCACCTATAACCGTTACAGCCGTTATCTGCACTGGCTTATGGCCGGTCTTATCCTGTTTATGGTGTTTTTAGGGTGGCGGATTGGCGATCATGATTCGCTGCGGTTTGATCGGGTGCAACTGCATAAATCGGTCGGCATCAGCATTTTGCTGCTGACTTTTTTACGCATTGGCCTGCGTCTGGCCTATAAGGCCCCGCCGGAGCCGCCCATGCCGAAATGGCAGGCTGTGTCGGCTAAGGTTCTGCATTTCAGCTTTTATCTGGTGATGCTGGGCATGCCCTTAAGCGGCTGGATGATGGTATCGACATCCGCGCGTGAAATTCCGTTTTTTGGGCTTTTCCCCTGGCCGCATTTTCCCTTCGTGCCGGTCGCGCAGGGTCACAGCGCCCTGCACGAACTGTTTGAAAACATACATGGCCTGATCGCCAAGCTTTTGATCTACGGCATGATCCCGTTGCATGTGGTGGCCGCGCTCAAGCATCAGTTTGTCGATAAGGACACGGTCATGGAACATATGGTGCCGGGTCTGACGCCTAAACCTGTCCTGAACTATCGCTGGCTTCTGCCCATTGGCGTTGTTGTTATCGCCACAGGTCTGGCCTTTGGTATCTTGCGCGGCGTGCCCGAATCCAGACCCTCAAAGCCCGCACCAGCAGCCGTCACAGAAGCGCCTGTCACGGAAGCGCCCGTCCTGGCACCGGTCGAAGCCCCTGCCGTTGAGCCGGTCACATCTTTATCGGCCTCTGAATCAACCGGTGCATCGGCATCCGAAGCCAGCCCTGTGCCGACCTGGGTGGTCGATAAATCCGCCAGTAAGATTGGTTTTGCCACGACCTTTTCCGGTGAAGCGGTCAAGGGGTCATTTGGCAGCTATACGGCGGCCATCCGCTTTGATCCCGACCAACTGGCCAAATCAAACATCAAGGTCACCATTGATCTGGCTTCGGTTAATTCCGGCAACAGTGACTATGACAGCAGCCTCAAAGGCGGCGACTTTTTCAATGTCAGCGCCACTCCAAAAGCCATTTTTGAGGCCACCCGTTTCAGCAAAACGGACGCCACCCATTTTGTCGCCAAAGGCAAACTGACCCTGCATGGCCAAACCAAGCCGCTTGATCTGCCTTTTTCTCTGGTGATTAAGAATGATATCGCCAGCGTCTCCGGCGGCGTTGATCTGGATCGCACCGCCTATGGCGTTGGCTCTGGCGAATGGGCCAGTACAAGCCAGATTCCGGCAAAGGTGCATGTCGATATCAGCCTGAAGGCCAAAGCGTCAAAATGACGGATGTGGATGCGGCCATTGCGGCCTTACGCGCAGGCGACCTGATTCATCTGCCGACAGAAACCGTCTATGGTCTGGCCGCACCGGCCGATGACCCAGAGGCTGTGGTGCGCGTGTTCGAGGCCAAGGGGCGACCGCGCTTTAATCCTTTGATTGTCCATGTCGGCACGATCGAACTGGCCAGACAACTGGGCGTTTTCGAAGCCCGCGCGGAAGCTTTGGCGGCGGAATTTTGGCCGGGCCCCTTAACCTTGGTGGTGCCGGTGCGGGATGCGCACATGGCCTGTGATCTGGCGCGGGCAGGTTTGGATAGCGTGGCGCTGCGTATGCCGGATCATGCTGTGGCCTTAAAGATTCTGCGCGGGTTTGGTGGCGGGGTGGTGGCCCCTTCGGCCAATCGCTCAGGCCGACCCAGCCCGACCACGCAAAAAGATGCGTTTGAAGAAACCGGCGCGTGTGTGACAGCCTCGCCCGATGGCGGGCATTGTAGGGTGGGCGTTGAATCCAGCGTTGTCAGCCTGCTGGGCGAAGCGCGCTATCTCAGGGCAGGAGCGGTGACGCGGGCACAAATCAGCGCCGTGATAGGGGATATGGCCATTGATGACTCTGAGGGGCACAGATCGCCGGGACGATTAAGCCTGCACTATGCGCCGGAAGCACCGGTTCATATTAATGTGCAAAACCCGTCAGAAGGCGCCGCCTATCTGGCCTTTGGCCCCACCGACTATGCCGGCCCCGTCTATCAGTTAAGCCTGTCGCGCAATCTGCATGAGGCGGCCGCCAATCTGTTCCGGTTGCTGCGCGAAGCCGACCGCTTAAAGCCGCCGGTTATTGAAATTGCGCCCCTGCCGGAGGATGGTATCGGTGAGGCGATCAATGACCGCATCCAGCGTGCCGCAGGCTTTGTCGGTTGAGCGGACAACGCATCTAAAACATGTGGCTATTACGGCATTTTTCGCTATAAGGCGGCCATGCCTTTGAAAATCGCCATTGTCGGCCGACCCAATGTCGGCAAATCGACCCTATTTAACCGCCTTGCGGGCAAGAAACTGGCCATTGTGGATGACCAGCCCGGAGTCACGCGTGACCGTCGCTATGCCACGGGCCGTATTGGCGATATTGACCTCGAACTGATTGATACGGCCGGATTTGAAGACCTGGCCGATCTCAGCCTTGAGGCGCGCATGCGTCTGCAAACGGAAAAGGCGATTGACGAGGCTGATGTTGCCTTTTTTGTCGTCGATTCCCGTGAAGGGGTCACGCCGCTTGATCGTATTTTTGCACAAATCCTGCGCATGAAGGATAAACCGGTTCTGCTTATCGCCAACAAGGCTGAGGGTAAGGCGGGCATGTCGGGTGCGGCTGAGGCCTATCAGTTGGGCTTTGGCGAACCCTTGCATCTGTCGGCGGAACATGGCGAAGGCATTGGCGAGCTTTATGACGAAGTTGAAAAATATCGTCAGCAGTTCGAAGGCGACTGGATTGTCGACGAAGACGGCACGGATGATGACGAAGACGACGACACCAAGCCCATTCGTATCGCAATTATCGGTCGTCCCAATGCCGGTAAATCGACCCTGATCAATAAGTTGCTGGGCGAAGACCGTCTTTTGGTTGGCCCCGAAGCCGGTATTACCCGCGATTCCATCAGTGTCGACTGGGAATATGAAGGCCGCACCATTCGTCTGGTCGATACGGCAGGTCTGCGCCGCAAGGCCCGCGTGCAGGAAAAGCTGGAAAAGCTGTCGACCAGCGATACGATCCGTGCCATCACCTTTGCGGAAATTGTCGTACTGGTTATGGACGAAGCCAATGCGTTTGAGGTTCAGGATCTGCAAATCGCCGATCTGGTCGAACGCGAAGGCCGGGGGCTGGTCTATGCCGTGTCCAAATGGGATCTGGTCGAAAGTCCGCAGTCGCGGCTGAATGAGATTCAGGAAATTTCCGAGCGCATGCTGCCGCAATTGCGCGGCACCCAGCTTGTGACCCTGTCAGGGGCTACGGGCAAGGGACTGGATCGCCTGATGCCGGCAGTTCTGAAGACCTATCGCAACTGGTCAGCCAAGATCAAAACGCGTGATCTCAATGACTGGCTGGCCCTGGCGATTCAGCGGCATCCGCCGCCCGCCGTCAGTGGCAAGCGTATCAAGCCGAAATATATGGCCCAAACCAAAGGCCGCCCGCCGACCTTTGTGTTGTTTGCAGCCCGCGCCTATGCCATGCCGGATCACTATACACGCTATCTTATCAATAGCTTGCGCGAATCCTTTGATATGCCGGGTGTGCCTATTCGTTTGACGGTGAAGGCCAATTCGACGACCAATCCGTTTATCGACGGCGACACCTCAGAAGGCGGCAAACCCGCTGGTTTCAAGCGTATCCGCGCGCAACCGAAATTTAAGCCCGGCGAGAAACCAGCCCACCCCAATCGGGTTCGCCAAAAGGCCAAGGGCACGGTCGTGGCAACCCCAAAGGTGGCGGTCAAGGCGCGTGCCGAAGTCAATAAGGCCAAGGCCGTTAAGGCGCGCGCCATGGGCC
>JBAWDM010000244.1:0-15641 GCA_049590735.1 Asticcacaulis sp.
CCCGAAGGGCCCACCAGCGCCACGGTTTCGCCCGGACGTATGCTAAGGCTAAAACCATCCAGAACCATCTGATCGGGCCGTGAAGGATAGGCAAAGCTAACCGCATCGAAATGAATGTCGCCGCGTGACGGCTCAGGCAGAGGCAAGGGCTTTTCCGGTGCAATAATGCCAGGTTGTGAGCGCATCAGTTCGTCAATGCGCATCATGGCGCCTGCTGCTTTTTGCAAATCGCCCCATGTCTCATTCAGATTGGCGACGGAACCGGCGGTAAAGACCGACAGCATGACAAATTGTATCAAAGCCCCAGTGCTCATGCGGTTGTGGAACACATCCTGCGCCCCCAGCCATAACACCACCGAAATCCCGCCAAACACCAGCGATATGACCATAGCGGTCATGAGGGCGCGCGCACGCATACGCTTCAGTGAGGTCTGATAGGCGATTTCAACACTGTCTTCAAACCGTGTCTGCGTAGAGGTTTCCCGTACAAAGGCCTGAACCGTCTCCAGCGCATCCAAAGACTCCGAAGCCAGCCCAACGGCGCCAGCGAAATTATCCTGCGTCTTCCGCGTCAGCTTGCCGACACTGCGACCAAAAGTGATCAGAGGCACCAGCACAAACGGAAAGATAGCCAGCACAATCAGGGTCAGTTTCGGACTGACAAACATCAGCAAAATCAAGCCGCCGACAAAACCCAATGCATTGCGTAGCGCAATAGAGATGGACGAGGACACAAGCGTCTCAATGATCTGAATATCGCTGGTCAGGCGCGAAATCACTTCGCCGGTGCGGATTTTCAGAAAATGCGCCGGATCGAGCTTAAGGATATGGGCAAACAGGTCTTCGCGCACATCGGCCACCACCCGTTCCCCCAGCTTAGTGATGTAGAAATAGCGAAAGGCGGTCGCAATGGCCATCAGCAGGGCCACCGATCCCATGACCAGAAACCAGAAATTCAGCTTGGCCGCATTGCCTGAGCTGAAACCACTGTCGATCAGAAAGCGCGTTGCCCCCGTCAGCGACAGGGTCGCCGCCGATGAAACGACCAAAAACAGCACCATCAGGCCCAGATCGCGCTTTTGCCGCATGATATAGGGCCATAGCCGCACTAATGGGCGCAGATTGCGCGTTTTTTCACGCCCGCCCGCCGCCTGTTTGATCTGCCCGGCCAGTTCTGCGCCGGAACCGGGGCGATCGGTCTGTAAGGGGTCTGTTTGATGTAGGGAATCTGCCATGAACTCGCTTCTATACAGGAAAGGCTTGCGCCACAAGGCAGCTTGATGTAAGAGCCGCCTCTTCCGCTGGCAAGTCCACTCTCGTTTGAGCGCACGGCCCGCCTCACCCTTTTTTTGCGTCCGCACAGATGCTGGCCGGACGTGTCTTAGGAATAAAAACGATGAAAAAAGAAGGCCACCCCGATTATCACTGGATCACCGTCACCCTGACGGACGGTTCGACCTATCGCACGCGCTCAACCTACGGCAAGGAAGACGCCGTGCTGAACCTCGATATCGATCCGCGCACCCATCCGGCCTGGACGGGCGGCTCCGGGCATATGCTGGATCGCGCCGGCCGCGTTTCGCGCTTCAACAGCAAGTTCGGCGGCTTCCTCAAGAAGTAGCGGGGACGCCCCGCGGCGATCCCTCGTTAGCGTTTGGAAATCCGGTTTGGGGTCACCTGAACCGGATTTTTTTATGTTGCAATCAGAGTTTAAGACTTATGATCAACGCCATGCATACGCCATATGACGGCTCATCCAAGCTTTTTGACATCGGCTTAAGGCCGCTTGATCTGCACGACTGGATCGACACCGATCATAAACTGCTCAGCTATCTTGATGAAAAAGATCGTATCGCCGCCCGTGCCCCTGAGCAATATTTCATGGCTGAGGCCGGGACTGAGGCCGCGCAATCCGAAGTGCTGCATTTGCTGGCCGATCATCTGCCTGAGCGATATCCCGACATCTACCAAAGGCTGGGGCCGGTCATTGAAATAGCACCCGCATTTCGTCGCGCGCAACTGGATGCGCTATTCGTGCCGCCGCTTCTGATCGCCGCCGGTCTGGTGCAGGAAGACCTGGTTCTGATGCGCAAAGGCGATACGGGCTGGCGATTGAGCGCGGCCGCTCTGGCCTTTCCGTCCGCATGGGATTTGTGCCAAAAATTCGGGCGGCCCATGGCGGAGATTCATGCCCCCATTCCCGGCTTTGGGCCAAATTCGCGACATGCTAATTTGATTGAGCGTATATTTGATAATTTGCGACCTGAACAGCCTGTCGTGCGCTGGAACTGGTCGTTCTATGGTGATGACCGCCTGTTTCACCCACACAGCCATGCGCCGGATCGTCCGCGTTTTGGCGAAGGTGAGCGGGCCGATAAGGTCTTTCTCAGGCTGGAACGTCAGACCGTGCGCAAACTGCCGGTAAGCGGGGACATCCTGTTCACTATCCGCATCTATATTGACCCGCTGGAGGCTATAGAGCGACGCGCTGATGCGTCCGAACTGGCCAAGGCCCTGAGCGCGCAATTGCAGGCCATGACACCTGAGCAGCTTGACTATAAAGGCCTGACTCTGGAGAGCGATCGCCTGTTAAAACGATTAGCCACAATCGCTTAAGCCGCCAGTTGCGCTTTAACGCGCTCGGCCAAGGTCTTGATATCGAGAGGCTTGGGCAGGAAGGAGATGTTCTGCTCGGCCTCAAGCAAGTCGGAAAATTCCGATTCCGCATAGCCTGAGATGAACATCACCGGCACATTGCCAATCATCGGCCGCGCCAGTTTCAGCATGGACGGGCCATCCAGACCCGGCATGATGACGTCCGAGATCAACAGATCGAACCGGCCATTTTCGGCTTCGATAATCTCCAGCGCTTCTTCGCCGTCACAGGCCTCAAGCACCTCATAGCCGCGCTGACGCAGCAGGTGAGCGGCAATACCGCGCACAATCTGTTCGTCCTCGACAAACAGGATGCGACCCACGCCCGACAGGTCCTTGGGCACATGTTTGACGGCCTCAGGCTTGGGCTCAGCCGGTTCTTTTTCGGTTTCAATCCACACCGGCAGGAAGATGCGGAAGGTCGCGCCCTTGCCGAGTTCAGACACAATCAAAATATGGCCACCGGCCTGATTGATGATGCCATGCACGGTCGACAAGCCAAGCCCCGTGCCTTCGCCCAGAGCCTTGGTGGTAAAGAAGGGCTCGAACACCTGCGCCACGATTTCTGGCGGGATGCCGGGGCCCGTATCGGAGACTTCGATCACCGCCGCCCCCTGTGCCGGTGTGTCCGCCCAGCCAGCCGTTCTGGCTTCCTTTTGTGTCATCGCGCTGGCCTTAATGGTCACCTGACCGCCGCCCTGAGCGCGCATGGCATCGCGTGCATTGACGACCAGGTTCATCATGACCATTTCCATCTGGCCCTTATCGACATGGACATTGGGCAGATTACGGCCATAGGCGGTGGCCAGCTTGACATCTTCGCGCACCAGACGCCGCAGCAAGACCTCGGCCTCACTGACCATTTCACCGACATTAAGTGTGACGCGCTTAACGGTCTGTTTGCGGGCAAAGGCCAACAGATTGCGCACCAGATCCTCGGCGCGGGCAATGATCTGACGGATGCCGTTCAGGTCCTCATAGGACGGATCGCCCAGAGGGTGATTGAGCAAGAGCTGGTCATTGCGGAATTTAAAGCCGGTCAACAGATTGTTGAAATCGTGCGCCATGCCGCCGGCCACCTGACCAATAGCCTGCATTTTCTGCGCCTGAATGAGATTTGTCTCCAGCTTCTTTTGCTCAGAGACATCAAACAGATAAAGGCTAAAGCCGCCGGTGACCTGCGTGACATACACCTGCACGGCGCGATCGGATTTGGCCGTCAAATGAATGTCGAACGGCCCCGCCTTACCGGCCGACAGGCGCTCGATCAGATCGGCGCGGGAGTTTTCCGTGACCAGATCACCAAAGCTCATGCCCGACAATTCATCCGGCGTCTTTTCGACCAGAGCGGCAAAGACCGTGTTGAAATCGGATACACGGGCGGTAAACACATCCTCACCCATCACCAGAGCCGCCCCAAAAGGTGCGGCTTCGGCAAAGGCATCCATGATCGCTTCTGGCATGATCGCCTCTGGCATAGGGGCCTTGTCTTGCGCAGCGGCCTCATCCGGCAGGAAACCCTCCGCCTGCACCGCCAGAGGGCTTTCGTGTTTCAGCATCAGCCCATTGCCCAACACGCCCTGTGAGGCGGCGCGTACCAGAACCAGATCTTCCCCCAGACGCGAGACCACCATTTCATAATCAAAGCCGCCCAGTCGCACCAGAGCACGACCCTGCCCCTGTGCTTTTGCTTCGCGCAAGGCAACGAAAAGCGCCGGCGCATGGTCACCCTGTGGCAAACGCCTGGCGCCACCACCGGCTGCGCTCCAGGCCGGATTGACCGATAAAACACGCCCGTCAAACGCAGCAATGGCGGCCGGTTCGCTTAAGGCGCCCACAATATCGGCGGACTTGAACCCTTCAGTGCTCATAACCTCATCTTCGCTGGCAAAGGCAAACATACCCATGAAGATGGCCACCGCCAGCGCGGCCAGCAATATACCCAGCACCGCGCCTACCGGCAAATGTCCGGCCACCAGCCACACGGTGACGCTGGCGCTAATGACAATCACGGCCACAAGGCTGATCGTCCAGATATTCGTCATGTCACGCAGGCGTGTGAGTCTGGACGGCGCTTTTTCTGGCGTGAACAGGGTTTTATCTGGGGCGGACGTCATTGGGGTTGCGGACAAAAACATCACCTCTCATATTAAGCATTGACCAGACAACGCCATGCGCTCACCGGACACACGAATCACCTGCCGATATTAGCGCATTTTAGCCAAACCTCTTAAGTTTAAGAAAACGCGCCCCTGCATGGGCACAACTGCCAGAAATGCGTGCGGACATCACCTATCCTAATTTAGAACTTATATGCGGCCATGTTAGGCTGATGGTCATTTACGGCTGAAGCGTGCAGGACAGGTTGCGGCTTATGATCAGGAAAGGGTATACACCATGACCTCTCTCGGACATCCGACAAAAAAACCGGAAGCCATCTCCGCCTCGCAGACCCTGGAGCAAATCTATCAGCGCGTCCGTCAGCATACGCTTGAGCTGATTGCCCCCTTAAGCCCCGAAGACATGGTTGTGCAATCCATGCCCGATGCCAGCCCGGCCAAATGGCATTTGGCGCACACGACCTGGTTTTTTGAAACCTTCCTTCTGACACCGCATGTGGCCGACTATCCGGTTTTTCATCCCGACTACGGCTTTTTGTTTAACTCCTATTATGAGGCCTTAGGCCCGCGCCAGCCGCGCGCGGCGAGGGGGCTTTTGACCCGCCCGCCGATGAGCGATGTTCTGGCCTATCGTCAACATGTCGATCACCACATGCAGGGATTATTACAAGGCGATTTGACATCCGATCAGATGGAGTCAGTACGCTTGGGGCTGGCGCACGAAGAACAGCATCAGGAATTGCTGCTGATGGATATATTGCATCTGTTCAGCCAGTCACCGATCAAACCCGCCTATGGGCCGCCATCTGAAACGATTAAGCTTGTAGAGCCGGCGGGGTTTCATCTGCGTCCAGGCGGGCTGGTGGAAATTGGCCATGACGGCGATGGTTTTGCTTTTGACAACGAAGGCCCGCGTCACAAGGTATGGCTGCAACCGTTTGAAATCAACGACAAGCTGGTAACAAATGGCGACTGGCTGACCTTTATGCGCGATGGTGGCTATACCCGTGCCGAGCTTTGGCTGTCCGATGGCTGGACTACGGTACAGACGCAGCAATGGAACGCCCCGCTATATTGGCAAGCAGAGGGCAATGACTGGCAGGTCATGACACTGGCGGGTTTGCAACCCGTTGATCCCGATGCCTCCGTCAGCAATATCAGCTTTTACGAAGCCGATGCCTATGCGCGTTGGGCGGGGGGCCGCCTGCCGACCGAGGCCGAATGGGAGGCCGCGGCTCGTGATGGTGTCTTAAAACAAGTCAATGACAGTGTATGGCAATGGACGGCCAGCGCCTATCTGCCCTATCCCGGCTTTAAACCTGCCCTAAGTGCCGTCGGCGAATATAATGGCAAGTTTATGAGCGGCCAGATGGTCTTGCGCGGCGGCTCAAGCCTGACGCCCAAGGATCATGCGCGCCTGACTTATCGTAATTTCTTCAAGCCTGAACAGCGCTGGATGCAATCGGGACTCCGGCTGGCGCGTGATCTGGGCGATAACCATGCCGCCCTACCGTCCCAAAACGCAGAGTTTGCCGCCGATGTGGTGGCCGGATTATCGGCACGGCATAAATCTCTGTCTCCGAAATATTTCTATGATGCGCTGGGCTCTGAGCTATTTGAAGCTATTTGTCAGACACCGGAATATTATCCCACGCGCACCGAAATGGCTTTACTGACATCCATCGCCGCCGACTTGACATCCGACATACCTGAGGATGCGGTTCTGGTCGAATTTGGCAGTGGCGCCAGTGACAAGACCCGCCTTTTGCTGGACGCGGCCCCGCAGATCACAGCCTATGTACCGGTCGATATCAGCGAAGACGCCCTGCGTCAGGCGACCTTGCGGCTGAAACGCGACTATCAGCATCTGGATGTCTTTCCGGTGGCCGGAGATTTCACCGCGGGCGTTACCCTGCCGCATGCCTTAAGCGGCCGTCCGCTTATCGGTTTCTTTCCGGGCTCGACCATCGGCAACTTCACCCCCGATCAGGCCCGCAGCCTGCTTAAGGTCATGCACGCAACACTCGGCAAGGGCGCGCGTCTCATTATCGGCGCCGATATGATCAAGGATGAAGCCACGCTTGTGGCCGCCTATGATGATGCGGGCGGGGTGACGGCGCGCTTCAATAAGAACCTTTTGACGCGCATCAACCGCGAATTGTCCGGCAATTTCGATCTCAACACCTTTGAGCATCTGGCTGTGTGGAACAAAACACTGGCGCGTATGGAAATGCACCTCGTCAGCCGTTGCGACCAGATTGTCCATGCCGCCCATCACACCTTTGCTTTTAAGGCAGGGGAGCGTCTGCATACGGAAAATTCGCACAAGTTCACCTTAGAGTCCTTCCGCGCTCTGGCGGCCTCAGCGGGCCTTAAGGTTGAGCGCGACTGGGTCAGTCCGGCTCCGCAATTTGCCGTTTTTCAACTCATAACTTAGCGTTCATAAGTCTGACAATTAGACTTGACCCTGTGCGGGGCCACCGATAAAGTTATACAAAATACGTATTTTATAATTTTGGTGGAAACATGCCCTCATTGTCACGCCGCGCCGTCTTTTTGGCGGGTGCAGCCGCCAGCAGCCTGACGGCCGTTGCAACCGCTTTTGCTGAGCCTTCCGTACAAAAAGCCAAACAGGCCATAAGCAGTGTGGTGCGCCCCTTCCCGCTCAAGGATGTACGGCTTAAAGCGTCCATTTTCGAGACGGCTGTAGATGCTAATCAAACCTATTTGCTGTTTCTGGAACCCGACCGCTTTTTGCATAATTTCCACGTCTTTGCGGGCCTGCCGGCTAAGGGCGAGGTCTATGGGGGTTGGGAAGCGCGCGGCATTGCCGGGCATAGCCTCGGCCACTACTTAAGCGCCTGTTCCCTGAGCTATGTCCAGACCGGCAACGAAGCCTTAAAGGCGCGCACCGCCTATATTATCGAGCAATTGCTGCTCATACAGGCAGCCCAAGGGGATGGTTATGCCGGTGGCACGACGGTTGACCGTGATGGCAAGACAGTTGACGGCAAGATCATCTTCGAAGAACTGCGCCGGGGTGATATTCGCACCTCCGGCTTTGATCTGAATGGCGGCTGGGTGCCCATCTATACCTATCATAAGGTGTTGGCGGGCACGCTGGACACCCATGCCCTGTGTGGCAATGCGGATGCCCTAAAGGTGGCTCTGGGTCTGGGTGATTATCTCGGCAGGATTTTCGAAGGCCTGAACGACGACCAGATTCAAAAAATCCTGATGGCCGAACATGGCGGCATCAATGAGTCCTATGCCGAGCTTTATGCCCGTACCGGCGATAAGCGCTGGCTTAATCTGGCTGAGCGCATCCGTCATAACGCCGTGCTGGACCCAATCACCGAAGGCCGCGACGAACTGGCCGGTAAACATGCCAACACCCAGATTCCCAAGGTCATTGGTCTGGCGCGCCTCTATGAGCTAACGGGTGAACCGCGTCACGCCAAGGCGGCCATGTTCTTCTGGGAGACGGTCACGAAAGACCATTCCTATGTGATTGGCGGTCCAATTTCGAACATTTCGGTGAGCCACGCAAACTGGCCAACCGGCTGGGTCAGCAGACCTGCGAGGCCTGTAACACCTATAATATGCTCAAGCTGACGCGTCATCTCTATGGCTGGAGCGGTGAGGCCCGTTATTTCGACACCTATGAGCGCGCCCACCTTAATCATATGATGTCGCAGCAGGACCCCGCCACAGGTATGGTGTCCTATTTCTCCCCGCTTGCGTCTGGCTTTGGCCGCAAGCATTCGACACCGGAAAACGATTTCTGGTGCTGCGTCGGATCGGGTATGGAAACACATGCCAAGCATGGCGACAGCATTTACTGGCAGGGCAAATCCACTACGGGTGCCGACCGTGTTCTGATCAATCTTTATTATGCCTCATCGCTAGACTGGGCAGAAAAAAGCTTCAAGCTCGACATGGAAACGGCCTTCCCCTACGAAGACACAGTGACCATCCGCGTGTCGGCCGCGCCGCAGAAAAATACCCCTGAACTGGCCTTGCGCGTACCCTACTGGTGCCCCGCACCGCAAGTGACACGCAATGGTCAGGCGCTTAATCTGACGGCGCAAAACGGCTATCTGATCCTCAGCGATCTTAAAGCCGGTGACACGCTTAATGTGCGCCTGCCGATGCAAATCCATAGCGAGGCCATGCCCGATGACGACCGGCTGATTGCGTTCCTCAATGGCCCTCTGGTGCTGGCGGCCGATCTGGGGCCGGTCAGCGCGCCGTGGACGGGTGTTGATCCGGTCATCATTGCCGACAGCGAAAAAGACGTTTTGCATCCGGCGCTCGAAGGGGCAGCGCAAACCTTTAGTGCGGCGGAAAAAAGCTTTCCGGCTCCGCTCACCCTGCGACCCTATTTCGACCAGCATCATAATCGCACCGCGGTCTATTTCCGCCGCTTTGGCGTGGCCGAGTGGCCGGCGGCTCAGGCGGCCTATCAAGCCGAAGCCAGAGCCAAGGCTGATATGGATGCTCGCACCATAGACGATATCCGTCTGGGTGAGCAACAGCCCGAAACCGACCATAATTTTAAGGGGGCCGATTCCACCAGCGTCATTACCCACATCAATATGCGCGGCCGCATGGTCAATGGCTATTTCGAATTCGACATGCGCGTACAGCCCGGCCCCCTGATGCTTTATGTCAGCTATAATGGTGCCGACCGCAAACATGAGATTCACATCCATATCGACGGTCAGCCTCTGACAGTTGAGACACTGGACGGAGAGCCGACGTCACAACTGAACGTCAAGACCTATGCCCTGCCGGAAACCATGACGAGGGGCAAAGACCATGTCCGGGTACGGTTTGATGCGCCCACCTCACAATGGACAACGGTTTACGAATGCCGCATCCTTAAGGCCAATACAACGACAACAACCACATAGGGAAACCAAATGCTAAAAACCTTAACCGCCATGGCCGCCATAGGCGCACTGGCTTTTGCGCCCATGGCCTTGCAGGCCAAACCGCTCAACGCGACCGCCACGCTGAAAGCCGATCAGCCGGGGCCTGAGATCAGCCGCTACATCTATTCGCAGTTTTCCGAGCATCTGGGCCGTGGCGTCTATGATGGCGTATGGGTCGGCGAAGATTTCCAAAATCCCCAATGTACGCGGCATCCGCACCGACATCGTCGATGCCCTGAAAGCCATTCATACGCCGGCAATCCGCTGGCCCGGCGGCTGTTTCGCCGATGAATATCACTGGCGCGATGGCATTGGGCCACGTGATAAGCGCCCGGTGCGCAAGAATAACTGGTGGGCGGGCGATGCGGAAACCAATGCTTTCGGCACGCACGAATTCATGGATTTCATGCAGCAGGTCAACGCCGATCCATATATTTCGATCAATATCGGTTCATCTAACCCGACCGAAATGCGCGAATGGATAGAATATATGACTTCGGATGGCCCCGACACACTGGCCAATGAACGCCGCAAGAATGGCCATGAAACGCCCTGGAAAGTGCCCTTCATTGGCTTTGGCAACGAAGCCTGGGGCTGCGGCGGCAATATGACGCCGGAATATTATTCGGACGAGTTGCGCAAATTCACCGGCTTCTATCACCGCGACGCCTCTAATCCGGCGGTACGCATCGCTTCGGGTGCGAATGGTGGCGACACCAACTGGACCGATGTGGTCATGAAGAATGCCGGCAGGAATATCGATGCCTTATCGCTGCATTACTATACCATACCGACCGGCAACTGGGATCATAAGGGCGCGGCTACGGGTTTTGATGCACAGGCCTGGACCGACACCTTCGCCAGTACGCTGAAAATGGACAAGATGATCAGCGACCATGAAGCGGTAATGGACAAGTACAATCCTAAAAAGCGTGTGGGCCTCTATGTCGATGAATGGGGCACCTCTATCAGGAAAACACCCTGAGGGACGCTGTTCTGGCAGCCGCTAACTTCAACATCTTCCATCATCATGCGGAACGTGTACGCATGACGGCCATCGCCCAGACGGTCAATGTGCTGCAGGCCATGATCCTGACGCAAGGCGACAAGCTGGCCCTGACGCCGACCTATTATGCCTATAAGATGTATGTGCCATTTCAGGACGCGACATCTATCCCGCTTGATCTGAAAACGCCTGAGTTTACGATCGGAAATACGACCATACCTGCCATTAACGCCTCGGCTGCCAAGGGCAAGGACGGTAAGACCTATATCGGTCTGGCCAATATGGATCCGAACGATAATGTCGTCCTCACCATTGATGTCAGCACCCTCAAGGCGAAAAACGTCAGCGGACAGGTCATGACCGCCGACAAGATGGATGCCGTCAATCCGATTGGTGGCCCTGCGGTCGTTAAGCCGGTCGCCTATACCGGCGGCAAGCTGAGCAATGGTCAACTGACGCTGGATATTCCGGCCAAGTCCGTTGTGGTGGTTTCACTCGACTAAGCGTCTCTGACTTCCCATACACTTGCCGCGTCATCCTTTTTGCAATTTGCAAAAAAGGGTGGCGCGGTTTTTTTATGCTTTACTGAATTTCAGGCAAAAAAAGCCGCGCTCAACGGCGCGGCCAAGTCTACAGGGAGGAAACGCCCAGGAAGGGCATCAGCGCCTCAGCGCCGAACAGGTTCAATCTAGTGTGCGGCGCAACATTGTTCAAGACCCAGTTGTCGCGTTTCCATCAACAATGTGTAACAAATGGACGCGATTTTCGTTAGTTTGTGATGGGTAAGGTCACGTAAGCCCTCAGGACTGCAATTTCTTAGCAGGGGCCGGGGCTTTGGGCGCAAGGGTACGGGGGCCTGTGTCTGACTCCGGCGCGACCTGAGGCGTAAATACTGGAATAGCCGCCACAGGCACGCCCCCTTCGACAAGGCCGCGTACCTCTTCCGGTGTGGCCTCACCATAGATGGGCCTGTCCGGCGCCATACCCTGATGAATATCGCGGGCCTCACTGGCAAAGTCATTTCCAACATAATCATGGGTCGATTCAACATGTTGCCGCAAACGATACAGGGCTTCGGCAACGGCTTTGCGGCCTTCCGCCACGGCGTCCATAGCTGAGGCTGCTTTTTTGCTGCTGCGAACCATCGGGGCCATAATAGCCTTGCTGACCGCTTGGGTGCCGCACATCGGACATTCGACTAAGCCGCGTGACACCTGCTCGTCAAAACCGCCTGAAGATGAAAACCAGGCCTCAAATTCATGGCCTACATCACATTTCAAAGCATAACGGATCATAGGCTGAACGCCCGGTCATGACGTAAAGACGGCAGGGCCGCTCTGACGCGGCTGATGTCTGACATATCCAGTTTCGCCGTCAAGATGGCCGGATGATCATGATTAAGGCTGGCGACCACCTCACCCCACGGACTGACGACCATGGAATGACCATAGGTCGTGCGGCCATCTGCGTGCGGCCCGCCTTGCGCCGCCGCCAGTACAAAACAGCCGGTTTCTATGGCGCGCGCCCGCAGAAGAACTTCCCAATGGGCACGGCCCGTCGGCACAGTAAAGGCCGCCGGCACCGCCATCATCTCGGCGCCCGCCTTAGCCAATGCCCGATACAAACTGGCAAAGCGCAGGTCGTAACAGATGCTCAGGCCCAGCTTCACACCCGATGTGTCCGCCACCACGGCACGATCCCCCGGTGTAACCGAGGCGCTTTCGCGATAGGTTTTGCCATCCGGCGTATCAGCATCAAACAGGTGAATCTTATCGTAACGCGCGGTAATTTCACCATCATGACCGACCATCAGGCTGCGATTGACCACCTTTTCGTCCGCACCGGATGTTACAATCACAGAGCCGATCAGAATGTCCACCCGCAGGCGTCTCGCCATATCGCGCACCCCCAGAACAAAGATATCCGCGTCTTCGGTGGTGACAATCTTTGCCTTTTGTTCAGGGCGCGCCTCCATCAGATTGGCGCATTCCGGCAGCACAATAAGCTGCGCGCCATCGGCGGCGGCATGCTCAATCCACGGCCGCACATGCTCCAGAGCCTCTGCCTGCTGCGCAGGCGTGCGAGTCTGAATCAAGGCAAGCTGCAAAGCCGTTCGCGTCATCAGGCCGCCAGTAAGGGATCAAGTCCGCCGCGTGAATCCAGCGCCACCAGATCATCGCAGCCCCCGACATGCAGGTCATCAATAAAGATTTGCGGATAGGTATAACGGCCCGAACGTTCGTTCATCTCAGCCCGCAGGGCCGGATCGTTCGAGGCCACAATCTCGTTATAGTCCACGCCTTTTTTATCCAGCAAGCCCTTAGCTTTGATGCAATAGGGGCAGAAGGGTTTGGTATAGATATCAATCTTGGCCATGATTTTTTACTCTTAGTGTCTGTATGCTATCCAATATAGGCTTAAAGCCCGAAAATAAAAGGGTTTATAGTTTTACCGCCCGCGCCAGAACGCAAATATCCACCGATGCCGCCCCGGCCGCCAGCAGGGTTTGCGAACAGGCGCGCAAGGTGGCGCCGGTAGTAAACACATCATCAATCAGCACGATGCGTTTTCCCGCAATCTGTTTCTGATGCGATGTCCGCACGGCAAAGGCGTTTTTGACATTATCCCAGCGCGCTTGAGCGCTCTTGCCCTGTTGCTTTGTCATGCGGATACGTTGCAAAACATGGCCCATATAGGTGCGGCCCATATGCCGCGCCAGGGGTCTGGCCAGTTCGGCGGCCTGATTATAGCGTCGCTCAAACAATCTCAGGCGATGCAGGGGCACGGGCATGATAATATCGGCTTCCTGTATAATATCAGCTCCCGTCCGTTCCAGCCAGCGCGTCAGCATGGGCGTCAGATCAAGCCGATCGCCATGTTTGAAGCCCAGTATATATGGTTTTGAGGCATCATCATAAAGACAGGCGGCACGGCCACGCCGAAACGGAAACGGCTTTTGCGTACAGGCACTGCACAGACTGCCTGCGCCCAGATAAAGCCCGCCTTCAAACGGACGCGCGCACATCTCACACCCGTCCCGCTCCAGAAACCGTATATTCGCCCAGGAGGCCGCCGCCATCCCGGCCCCCATCAGGGGGGGGAGGGCGCTGTCGGGGGCCGTTTCGCTGCGATCAAAATGATGCGGCGGAAAAATCATGTCGATAAACTGCCCAAGAGCACTTCGGACATGCGAAAGCGTCAGGTGATCGTCCATTACCCCCTTAACCTCAGCGCGAAACTGGCCTAGATGAGATGATAGTTTCCGCATTCAGCTTTCCGGCCTAGCCCACATCATGTCCCCAGCACCCACGCAGCCGCCCCATCTGTTCGACCGTCAATTGCTCGCCACCCGTCTTGATCGCGTGGCTGAGGGTTTTGCGCAAGGACAATTTTTACGTGACCGCTCAATCGAGGACATGATCGAAACCTTAAGCGCCATCAATCGCCGGTTTGACGTGGCCCTGGATATGAGCGCCCGCCACGGCAATTTTGGCCGCGCCGTGGCCGCAACAGCCGTGGCCGCCAAGATCGGCCTGTTGATCGAAGGCGAGGTGTCGACGCGCCTGTCAGCGCAACAAGGCGGCATGGCGCGCATACAGATGGACGAAGAAGCCCTGCCCTTTGGCGATGAGAGCCTGAATCTGATCATCAGCGCACTATCGCTCCATAGCGTCAATGACCTGCCGGGCGCACTGGTTCAGGTGCGTCGCGCCCTGAAACCGGACGGGCTTTTTATGGCGTCACTGTTTGGCGGGGAAACCCTAAAAGAGCTGCGCGGATGTTTGATGGATGCCGAGCTTGAGGTGCGCGGCGGCTATGGTCCGCGCATTGCGCCCTTTGCCGAAAGTCCTGATCTGATTGATCTTTTGAAACGCACGGGCTTTAATATGCCGGTGGTCGATTCAGATCGCATCCGTGTGTCGTATGAGCATCCCTTGCGTCTAATGGCAGATCTGCGCGCTATGGGCGAGAGCAATATATTGCGGCAACGTCCGCGCAAAGGGCTTAATCGCACTATTATTGAGCGCGCTTCAGAGCTTTATTTCGAGCGCTTTGCTGATGACGAAGGGCGCATTCCGGCAACGTTTGAGATCATCAATCTGTCGGGCTGGAAACCGCATGACAGCCAGCAAAAACCGCTAAAGCCCGGTTCCGCCAAAATGCGTCTGGCCGATGCACTGGGCGTCAAAGAGGGTGAGTTGTAATCAGATAAAATCGCACAACCACGCCACCAGTGGATTATCGGCCGGTGGCATAGGATAGTTGCGCATATCATTGGGCCGCACCCATTTCAGCGCCTGATGTTCCAAAGCTTGCGGCTCACCTTCCCAACGGCGGATCAGATAAAGCGGCATCAGAAGGTGAAAGCTCTCATAGGTGTGGGATGCAAACACAAACGGCGCCAGACAGGCCTGTTTGACGACAATGCCCAGTTCCTCTTCCAACTCGCGGATCAGGGCGTTTTCCGGTGTTTCACCGGGCTCGACCTTGCCGCCCGGAAATTCCCAAAGCCCTGCCAATTGCTTGCCTTCGGGACGCTGGGCGATCAACACACGCCCATCGGAATCAACAAGCGCCGCAGCGACGACAAGAACGGTTTTCATTTATAAACCTCAGAAAAAGTAAGAAACCCACCACCACTTGCTGCACTCGCGCCCCCTTCTTTCTGGTGGTGTAAATCGAGAGATTTGCGGCAGATAATAGCCGCCGAGCGACGGCTGTATGCTTATACAGCCAAGCGAAGACTGCGTATTAGATGCCCAAAGACCTCGATTTACGAGCGGTAGTCGCCGTTGATGGATATGTATCCATGCGTCAGGTCACAGGTATAGACATGGGCGCTGGCGCGGCCCACGCCGACATCGACACTGATGTCCAGTTCGGCATTTTTCATATAG
This sequence comes from Asticcacaulis sp., assembly GCA_049590735.1. GTDB lineage: Bacteria > Pseudomonadota > Alphaproteobacteria > Caulobacterales > Caulobacteraceae > Asticcacaulis. The sequence continues at coordinate 15,617 of JBAWDM010000244.1, forward strand.
GCGCTCATGGCGGCCTCATTATAGC
>JBAWDM010000245.1:0-1830 GCA_049590735.1 Asticcacaulis sp.
GTGCCGCCATTGTCAATAATGGCGTTCCAGTAGAGGTCGGTTTCCGCCTGATCATCGGTGGCGATCTGAAAAGAAAACGCCTCTGTCTGCTTAAAGGTATCTCCACCATTCAGGCCCATGCAGGGTATGCCGCAAACGGTGAAATGAACCGTCAGGACATCACCGCCTTTGCCGCCCGGAAAATCGGCTGGCGCGCGATAGACGCTCTCAAACCGGCTGTCGGGGAAGGTATCAGTATAAAATCGTGCCGCCGCTTCGGCATCATGATTGTACCAAAGGCAAATCGTGTTCTTGGACATAAGGGCCTCCCTGTTAGATGCGATATGTTTGCGTGAAATGAGCCCGGCGTAAACAGATATCAGACTGTCGCTTACTATGTTGTGCGACCTTATGCGAAAAACCGTCACCATACTGCAAAATCCCTGTCATCAAAACAGACTATCCGCGCCCTTGTTGGATGTGTTCCGGCAGGGTTTTGCGGGGGTTTACGGGCATGGACAGGCGGCGCGCCTTACTGGTTCTGGGCACATTGGGTGCCGCACCGGGTCTGGCGGCCTCTTCGGCGGCGACCCCACCTCAGGGCCTTCGGTTTGAGCATGGCGTGGCGTCCGGCGATCCCCTGACCGACAGCCTGATCATCTGGACGCGCCTGAGCGGGGCCACTAAGGCCACAGAGGTGCGCTGGGACGTCGCCACCGATGCGGATTTTGGCACGATCATCCGTCAGGGACGTTTGCTGACCGATGCCGGTCGTGACTATACGGTCAAGGTCGATGTGACGGGACTTGAGCCCGACACGCCTTATTTCTATCGATTTAGTGCCGGTGATGTGCGCTCAGGAACCGGCAGGGCGCAGACCCTGCCGTTACAGACCGATAAGGTCGTTTTGGCCGTTGTATCGTGCGCCTTGCACAGCAACGGCTTTTTTAATGCTTACCGCGCCGTGGCCGATCTTGAGCGCGTCGATTGCGTGGTGCATCTGGGGGACTATATTTACGAATATGGCGCCGGCCTGACCGATTATGGCATGGGCAATGGCCGTATGCTGGGGCGCATTCCGGAACCGGCACATGAGATCGTCACGCTCAGGGATTACCGCACGCGCCATGCCCAGTATAAGCGCGATGATGACCTTCAGGCCGCCCATGCCCGCGCTGCATGGATCTGCGTATTTGACGATCATGAAATATGCAACAACCCCTGGATGGATGGGGCACAAAACCACAATCCTGACAAAGGCGAGGGAGACTGGTTGACGCGCAAGGCCTGCGCCCTCAGGGCCTACAGTGAATGGATGCCGATCCGTGAGCCGGCGGCGGGCCAATTATCTGAGGCTATTTATCGCAGCTTTCGTTTTGGGCAACTGGCTGAACTGGTCATGGTCGAAACACGTCTGATTGGGCGTTCAAAACAACTCGATTTTGCCAAAGACATGAAGATGATGACGGCGGCGGACGGCACTTTAACGCCCGATTTTACTGATTTTCGCCGTCAGCTTAATGATCCGTCTCGTGAGATTTTTGGCGCGGAGCAACGTAAATGGCTGCAATCGACCCTGTCGGCATCTGTCAGGGATGGCGTGCGCTGGCAGGTCTTGGGCAATCAGGTGGTGATGGCCAGAATTGCCGGGCCGGATATACGCAAATTGCTGGGGCCGGATGTGGTCAATACGGCGCTGGCGGTGGTGCCGCAACCAACGCAGGACAAGCTTAAGGCCATGTCAGGTATTTTCAGCCAGACGCCGCCACTGCCGTTTAATCTCGATGCGTGGGATGGCTATCCGGTCGCGCGTGAGCGTTTCTATGACTTGCTCAAGGCGACTGGGGCGCG
>JBAWDM010000246.1:0-11698 GCA_049590735.1 Asticcacaulis sp.
TCGTTTGGAAAACCGCATCCCGTCATCGGACGCCAATCCCTATCTGGCCATAGCCGCCGTTCTGGCCTCTGGTTATCTGGGCATGTTAGAGGCCGAAAAGCCTGCCGATCCCGTGTCGAATGATGCCGGCACCTTGCCGCAGGATTTGCCCTATTCACTGGTTCAGGGCATTATCAAGCTGGAACGCTGCCAGCCGATCATCGACATATTGGGCCCGCAATTTATCACCGCCTATTCACGGGTAATGCTGCATGAATATGAAACCTTCATGCAAACGGTCAGCCCGTGGGAACGCGAATTTTTATTGCTGATTGTATAGGGCGCTTTAATTCCCACAACTTACATGAGAAACACAGGCCACCCCTCAGAGTCCTGGTATGCCGATACGGTGGACATGCCTGTCTATCCGGTCTTAAGCGGTGCGCATCATACCGATATCTGCATTATCGGTGGCGGCTATACCGGTCTGGGGGCGGCCCTTGAGCTGTCCAGACAAGGCCATGCGGTGACATTGGTCGATTCCGCACGAATCGGCTCAGGCGCATCCGGCCGCAATGGCGGGCAAATCCACACCGGGCAACGACTGGAGCCGCAAAAGCTTATTGACCTGTTTGGCCCTGACACGGCCCGCCAGTTCTGGGACATGGCCGAAGATGCCCGCAAAGACCTGTATGCGCTGATCCGGACGCACGCTATTGACTGCGATCTGAAACCCGGCCTGATCCATGCCTGGCACAAACCCGGCTTCAAAGCCGATGACGAAGCCTATATCAGGCTTGTCCGCGCCTATAATTATGAAGAGATCAGCCTGCTGGACAGGCAGCAGACAGCTTATGAACTGGGCACGGATGTCTATTATGGCGGCTTACTAGATCGCGGCGGTGGCCATCTGCATCCGCTTAAACTGGCGCTGGGTCTGGCAAAGGCCGCCGCCTTACAGGGCGCGCAGCTTTTTGAAAACAGCCATGTACAGTCGTATCGCCGGATCGCTAAGGGCATTCACTTGCGACTGGATAATGGCGCCACACTTACCTGTCAGAGGCTGCTGATTTGCGGTAATGGCTATATGGAAGGCCTATCCGAAGAGATCGACCGCCATGTCATGCCGATCAATAATTTTATCCTGACGACTGAGCCCCTGTCCGATCCCGCTATTCTGCCCCATGATTTTGCCGCCTCGGATTCACGCTTTGTCGTCAATTACTGGCGCAAAACGCCCGACAATCGGCTTTTGTTCGGCGGCGGTGAAAACTACACGCCGTGGTTCCCCAAAGACCTGAAAACCTTTGTTCGCCGCAATATGCTGAAAATCTATCCTCAGCTGGCAGATATTAGGATTTCACATGCCTGGGGCGGGACACTGGCCATCACCATGAGCCGCGCGCCATTTGTCCGCAAGCTGGCCCCTGATATCTGGACATCGGCGGGTTATAGCGGACAGGGCCTTGTGCTGGCCACCTATTTTGGCAAGCTGCTTAGCCGTGCCGTGACAGGCAATGCCCATGATATTGAGCTGCTGGGCCGCCTGCCGACACCCGCATTTTTCGGCGGCAAGGCCCTGCGCTGGCCCGCCCTTGTGGCCGGCCTGAGTTATTACGCGCTGCGCGACCGGCTTTAGACATGCGTTCGCATTTCGCTTTGCAGCATAAATGCGTATCAATTCTGTGACACCTAAATTTATCAGCATCTGAAATCAAACAAAATCCTTTGCGTGCCAACAGAATTAAGACTCCGTTAAGGGTGCAGAGCCTCAATCTCACGCATATTGCAGCGCAAAAGGATTCTTCAGATGTCGTCCTTCTCATCCGGTGCCAGTCGCGTAAACCCCAGCGTAAATACAAGCGTAAATACCCACGTCTCCATAAATGACATTATCGCTCAGACAACCAAGGCCAAGACGGTCACGGGTCAAAAGGTCAGGGACATAAGACAGGTCACAGCCAAGCTGAAAATTCTGGCGCTCAATGCCCTGATCGAGGCCAAACATGCCGGAGACAAAGGTCTGGGCTTTTCGGTTGTTGCCGATGAGGTGCGCAATATTTCCGGTGAGGTCGAAAGTCTGGCTAAGGATCTGGGGGACGAAATCGTCACCCTCGAAAGCCTGACCCTGACCATGGCACAGCAATCCAAGGGTACGCGCCTCACCGATCTGGCGCTGAATGCTGTGGAACTGATCGACCGCAATCTGTATGAACGCACCTGTGATGTGCGCTGGTGGGCGACGGATGCGGCTCTGGTGACGGCGGCATCTGAACCCGACATAAAAAATGCCGACCATGCCTGCGCGCGCCTGGGCGTCATTCTCGATTCCTATACGGTCTATATTGACCTGTGGCTGTGTGATCTGGCCGGCAATGTCATTGCCAATGGCCGCCCGGATAAGCACAGCGTCATCGGCAATAATGTCCATGACCGGTTATGGTTCACCCGTGCGATGAACCTCAAAAGCGGCAGCGATTTTGCCGTGGCCGACATCACGACCGAACCCCTTTTGGGCCACGAACAGGTCGCCACCTATGCCACAGGCGTACGGCGTAATGGCGATGCCAATGGCGAACTGATCGGCATATTGGGCATTCATTTTGACTGGGCGCCGCAAGCCGCGTCCATTACCCACGGCATTCGCATTTCACCGGATGAAAAAGCGCAAACGCGTGTGATGCTGGTGGATGCGCAGGGCCTGATTATCGCCTCGTCTGACGACAAGGGCATATTGTCGGAACATATTCGCCTGCGCACCGAAGGGCGCACCTCAGGTCACTATATGGATTCCTCCGGCCATATGGTCGCCTATCACCGCACGCCGGGTTATGAAACCTATCAGGGTCTGGGCTGGTACGGCATCATTATCCAAAAACCAGATTAGAGCGCCCGCAAAACCGGCTCCGCCTCATTAAGCGCGCGTTCAATCGTATCGACAATCTGGTCGATTTCCACCTCTGTTATAATCAGAGGCGGCGACATAACGATGGAATCGCGCACGGCCCGCACCATCAGTCCATATTTGATACACAGATCACGGACAATCGGGCCGGCCTCACCTTCGTGTCCGGCAAAACGCTTATTCGTGCCTTTTTCTGACACGATTTCGACCGCTGCTATCAAGCCCAGACTACGCGCTTCACCGACCAGAGGATGCGCCTCAAGCCGTTTCAGGGCCCTGGCCAGATAGGGGCCGGTGACATCACGCGTGCGCTCAACCAGCTTCTCATTTTCCATGATTTCGATATTGGCCAGCGACACGGCCGCACAGGTCGGGTGGCCGGAATAGGTAAAGCCGTGAACAAAATCGCCGCCTTTTTCAAGCAGAACATCGACGATCTTTTTCGATACACCTACCGCCGAAATCGGCAGATAGCCCGACGACATACCCTTGGCCATAGCAATGAGATCGGGCTTAACGCCATAATGCTGATGACCAAACCAGTATCCCAGACGGCCAAAACCGGTAATAACTTCGTCACAAATCAGAAGGATGCCGTATTTCCGACAGATGGCCTCAACCTTGGGCCAATAGCTGTCCGGCGGGATGATGACCCCTCCCGCCCCCTGCACCGGCTCTCCGATAAAGGCCGCTATCTTTTCCGGCCCGACCTTAAGGATGCGCTCCTCGATCGAATGAGCGATGCGGGTGGCAAAGGCGTCCGGATCTTCGCCAAAACCTTCGCCGAAATGATAGGGCTGCTCGACATGCTCAATGCCGTCAATCGGCAGGCCGCCCTGAACGTGCATATAGCTCATGCCGCCCAGACTGGCGCCGGCCACGGTTGAGCCATGATAGGCATTTTTGCGGCTGATGAAAATTGTGCGCTCCGGCTCACCCTTCAGGGCCCAATAATAACGCACCAGCCTGAAAATCGTGTCATTGGCCTCAGAACCGGAATTGTTGAAAAAGACGTGCGTCAGATCCGGATTACTGAGGGCCATTTTTTCAGCAATCTTGGCGGCCAGCTTTACTGGCGGGGGTGTCGCGGTCTTGAAAAACGTATTGTAATAAGGCAGCTCCAGCATCTGCTCATAGGCCACCCGCGCCAGGTCTTCGCGGCCATAGCCAATATTGACGCACCATAGACCTGCCATGCCGTCCAGCATGGAATGCCCTTCGGCATCGGTAATCACGCAGCCGTCGGCATGGGTGATAATGCGCGACCCGCCCATTTCATGCTGGACTTTATAATCAGATTGCGCCGGCAAATGATGCGCCATGTCGAGCTTTTTCAACTCAGCCATATCATAGTTACGTAAGGGCGGTTTGGCGGGAGCGTTCATGATAATATCACCGATCAGATGAGCAGGTATCTCGCAGCAGAAAGTCTGCTGATATTGTAGATTTTATAGGCCGCAATTTCGAGGACTTTGTGGTAAAAGTCAAATATTGTGATCACAATTCGTCGTGTTTACGACCGCAAGGCCTGACCGTTTAAAACACGTCCCATAAGCTGAAAATAGGCCTGATTGTCCGGATGTAATTCGACCTGCCATTCCGGATGCCATTGCACGCCCAGAACCTGCGCGCCGGAAATATTGGCACTGAAGGCCTCAACCAGACCATCTGCCGCCACTGCTTCGATCACAAGCCCCTCACCCAGCCGGTCAATGCCTTGATAATGCACGGAATTAACGCTCAGATGGTCGCGACCATACAGGGCATGCAAGGCGCCGTCCAGCATAAGCCTGACCTCATGCCTGTGATCAAACAGGGCCGTAAACGGCGTATCATCGGGGGCATGGTGCGCCAGTTTTTCACCAAAGCCGACATCGCGGCGTAAGGTGCCGCCCAGTACGACATTGATTTCCTGAAAGCCGCGGCAAATGCCAAAGACCGGCTTGCCGACCGTGATCATGGCCTCAATCATCCCTAAGGACACAGCATCCCGTCCTGAGTCAAACGGCCCCTCGCCGTCGTGATCTCCATAAAGCCCGGGCTGAACATTTGACGGTGATCCCGTCAGCATCAGCCCGTCCAGACGCTGCGTTAAGGCCTGCGCCGAAAAGCCGTCTTCCATCGGCGGGATAAGCAAGGCATGACAGTCGCCATAGATAACGGCCGCCCGCACATAGCGCTCAATGACGGCGTGGGCGTTTTCCACACCCACTGTGCGATTGCACGCCATAATGCCGACCACGGGTTTCATCAGCTCAGCAATACCGCCGGCGCGCAGGCATGAAAGCTCGCCCAAACGGCTTCGTTCAACACAAAATCCTCCTGATCCCAGCGCGTCAGATTGGGCCGCACTACCTTGACCCTCTTGCCGCTGGTGATCTCAATCTCATAAATGGTTTCCGAACCCAGATAGACAAGCTGCCTGACCGTTCCGGCAATGACATTATAACCCTCAGGTACGTCATCTACCTTAGGCGGCGACACCGAGCGTTTATGCAGCTCAATCTTTTCCGGACGCACCGCCGCCCAGACCGTTGCGCGCGTACCGCCCGTCACCCCGTGGTCAATATAGATGGGCCCGGCCTCAGGCGTGTTGATGATGGCGTGATTAGGCTCATCGACATCCAGCGTGCCTTCAAACATATTTACGCTGCCGATAAAGTCCGCCACAAAACGCGAATTAGGAAATTCATACAGATCCGAAGGCGTTGCCACCTGCTGCAACAGACCGCGACTCATGACCGCACAGCGAGTCGCCATAGCCAGGGCTTCGTCCTGATCGTGCGTCACCATAATAAAGGTGATACCGACCTTTTGCTGAAGTGTCGTCAATTCCGTGCGCATCTGATCGCGTAATTTGGCATCCAGAGCCGACAAAGGCTCATCCAGCAAAAGCACGCGTGGCTTTTTGACCAGAGCGCGGGCCAGTGCCACACGCTGTCTTTGGCCGCCGGAAAGCTGATCAGGCTTGCGCACGCCATATCCGCCAAGCTGCACCAGTTCCAGCGCCTCTTCGGCACGATCTTTACGCTCCGAAGCCGACACCCCGTCCATTTTCAGGCCATAGGCGACATTATCCAGAACCGACATATGCGGGAAAACCGCATAGGATTGGAACACCATATTGACCGGCCTTTGGTGGGGCGGCGTATTCGATACATCCTTACCGTCAATCAATATCCGGCCTTCGCTGGGCATTTCAAAACCGGCCAGCATGCGCAAAAGCGTTGTCTTGCCGCATCCCGAAGGGCCAAGCAGGGAAAAGAACTCGCCTTCTTTGATATTCAAAGACACATTGTCGACGGCCCGCGTCTTGCCGAAGACTTTGGAAACATTCTGGAAACTGATTATGGGAGGGGCTGATTGTGACATTCAGATTCTCAATGCTTTTCGCCGTGACCGGCCGTTAAGGCGGATGAGCCCTGGAATTTCAGCGCCAGGAAGGTGAGCAGAACCGTGATAACAATAAGGATGGTCGAGGCGGCATTGACCTCAGGCGTGACAGAAAACCGCACCATCGAATAGACCTTGACCGGAAAGGTGACCGTGTCTGGCCCTGCCGTGAAGAAGGTGATGACGAAATCATCGAGACTGAGGGTAAAGGCCAGTAAGGCACCGGCAATCAAAGACGGCATGATATGGGGCACCAGCACATCCATCAGCGTGCGAAACTCAGACGCCCCCAGATCCTTGGCCGCCTCCTCCAGTTCGCGGTTGAAGGATTCAAGCCGCGCCCGCACCACCACCGCCACAAACGGAAACGAAAACGACACGTGAGCGATGATGATCGCCCCCAGATTAAACGGCCATATCATACCGTGCGGCCAGGGCAATATCTTGGCAAAAAAGACCAGCATGCCGACGCCCATGCAGATTTCCGGCACCACAATCGGAATGGCCAGACCGGCATTGAACAGGGTCTTGCCCGGAAAGCGAAACCGCCACAGCACAATGGCCGCCATGGCCCCGATAACGACCGATATGACTGTCGAAAACAGAGCAATGGTCAGGGAATTACCAAAGGCTGTAATCAGCGATTCATTGTGAAAGGCCAGATCGTAATATTTGAGGGTAAAGCCCTTCCAGACAATATTGCGGCGGGAGTCGTTGAAACTGAAGGCCATCAACGTAATCAAAGGCGCATACAGAAAAACCATCACCACAGCCAGCCAGACCCGAAGCGGCCAACGGCGCATATATTCCAGAGGCCCGGGCGGCGATTTTTTCAGCTTTTTTGGCGCATCGGGCATTGCCACATCCTCAGTCATGCCGCTCTCCTTGTGCTGCGGCGCTCAAGAAGCCCCTGAGCGGCAATTCCAATAAAGGTCAGATAGACCAGCAGGAAGGACAGGGCCGCGCCAAACGGCCAGTTGTTGGCGCGCTTGAACTGGTTGGCAATCACATTGGCAATCATCTGGCTGTCTGTCCCCCCCAGAAGATCGGGCGTCAGATAGGAGCCCAGTGCGGGAATAAAGGTGATCAATATGCCTGAGCCAATGCCGGCGCCAGCCAGTGGCACAATCACATTAAACAGGGTTTTGATGTGTCCGGCTCCCAAATCCAGTGAAGCTTCCAGTAAGGAACGATCCATACGATCCAAGGTCGAATACAGGGGCAGGATCATAAAGGGCAGGTTGACGAACACCATGCCAAACACAACCGCGAAATTATTATGCAGCATATTGAGCGGTTCAAAAGCGGCAAAAGCGTGCCCGCCAAACGACTGATACAGCTTACTGAGCAGGTTCCAGACGGAGTTCAGGCTTTGGTTGACATAGCCCTCGGTGCGCAGGACGGCGATCAGGGCATAGGTGCGGATCAGCAGGTTCGTCCAGAACGGCAGCATAACCAGTAGCAAAAGCCAGCTCTTGGATTTTTCCGACGCAAATGTAATGGCCAGAGCCACCGGAAATCCCAAAACCAGACACAGGAAGGTCGTGATGGCGGCTATGACGATGGATTTCCAGAAAATCCCCAAATAAAGTGGATCAAAGGCATGGATATAGTTTGACCAGGTGCCGGTAAAGGCGATGTCGACAAGGCCGCGGTTTTCGCCAAAACTGTAAAGCCAGACAATGCCCAATGGCACAAAAAAGAAAAACACCAGCCAGAACAAGGGCGCGCCCAAAAGCGCTGCGAAAATAGATTTTGCCTGTCGCCAGTTCTGCTCCATCACGTCCCCTTGCTGAGTGCGAATACCGCCGTATCGTGTCGCCGTGTCGTGTCTATGTCGGGATAACGCGCATAGCCAGTTCAGGCTGGCCATGCGCACATATGTTACGAAGCTTTTATGCGTGTGACGGCTTCTTCATAGGCCTGTGCCTTTTCCGCCCCCTCAAAGGCCGCATATTCGCACGTGGCCAGTTCCGCTTCGGTCGGGAAGATAACCGGATTGTTCTTATAGCTGTCCGGCATCAGGGCCGTAGCGGCCTTGTTAGGCGACGGATACAGGATGGTGTTGTAAATTTCCGCGCCCACCTTGGCATCCATCATGAAGTTGAGGAAGGCATGGGCATCATCAGGATTTGGCGCATCCTTAGGGATGGCCCATGTGTCGGAATTAAGCTGGCTGCCTTCCTTGGGGATGACAAAATCCAGATCCGGATCATCCGTCATGACCTGAGCGATATCGCCATTATATTCAATGACGATATCAACATCATGTGCCACCAGAAGATCCTGCCCGTCATCTTCGTGGAATTTAAGGACATTGGGCTTTTGCTTGATGAGCATCTTTTCGACCTCGGCAATCACCTCAGGTGTCACGGCATTGACGCTGTGGCCGAGATATTTAGCCCCCAGACGCATCAGGTCACCGGCTTCGGAAAGCAGGGCAATCTTGCCCTTATACAGATCAGAGTCGAACACCCATTTCCACGAATTCGGCACCTTTGAGCCGTCCATATCCTTCATGGCCGATTTGCGATAACCAATGCCCAGAACCAGCCAGGTATAGGGCACGGAGAATTTACGGCCCGGATCGTAGGGCGGGTCCATGAATTCCTTGGAAATATTCGCCAGATTCGGCAGTTTCGAGTGATCCAGCGGCAGTAACAAATCTGCCTGAGACATGCGGGTCACGAAATCATTGGACGGCACAATCACATCATAACCGGAATTACCGGTCTTGATCTTGGCGAACAATTCATCATTGGTGGCAAAGGTCGACATCTTGACCTCTACGCCCGATTCTTTCAGAAAATCGGCCAGTGTTGTTTTGCCGATATAGGTATCCCAGTTATAAAAATTGATCGATTTGCCGGGCTTAGAGCAGGCCTCAAGGCCGACAAAGCTGATACCAACGGCTGCGGCGCCCATACCCGTCAAAAGCGAGCGTCTTGAGGTTTTTGAACTCATAAGCATATCTCCTTCTAAGGGGCTTCACCGTGAAACCGTCACCGCTCAGAGGAATACGCCAAACGCCATGTGTCAATCCTTAAATGTGATCACAAGACCGCACATGCAGCATATTTTGACATTTCCATCACACTCTCAGGCATTTCTTAAGTACCAGTCATAGTCCAGTTCGGTCACTGCCTCAAAAAAACGGGCCTGCTCGGTGCGTCTGACCTTGACATACATGTCGACAAACCGCTCCCCCAGATAGTCACGCAGCACTTTCGACGTGTCGAGATAATCAATGGCGGCAAACCAGTTGGTCGGCAAAACCGCGCCACTACTTTCTGCCGCCGCATAGCCATTGCCGACAATGGCCGGGCCCGGATCTGTCTTATTTGTTATACCATAGTGCGCACACGCCAGAATGGCCGCCAGCACCAGATAAGGATTGGCATCGGCCCCCGCCACACGATGCTCGACATGACGCGTATGCGCGGGCCCCGCCGTGACCCTTAAAGACACGGTGCGATTATTGACCCCCCAGGTCAGGCCGACCGGCGCATAGGAATTGGCCTTGAAACGCTTATAGCTATTGGCACCGGGGGCTAAAATCCCCATGCAATCGGCCAGATGGTCCTTCATACCGCCAATCATGTTGTGCAAAAGCGCCGAGCCTTCTGGTTTTTCCGAAGCACACAAATTATGCCCGTCCTTGTCGGCGACAGAAATATGGACGTGGAAACCACTGCCGGAACGGTCGGCCCAGGGCTTGGCCATAAAGGTGGCCTCAATGCCCTTGCTCAGGGCTACGCCCTTGGCTAAGCGTTTATACATAACCGCATCATCGGCAGCACGCAGGGCATCGGGCTTATGTTTGAGCGTCAATTCAACCTGCCCCGGCGCGAATTCTGATATAGCCCCCTCTAACGGAATGTTTTGCGTATCGGCCGTATCCCATAATTGCCGGAAAAAGTCGCCGTAAGCCTCCATTTCCGGCAGGCCATAACACTGAATGCCCTTTGGCGTTTCGCCCGTATTAAAAGAGGCCGCAGGCAATAAGGCGCCGTCATGACCGCGCTCAATATCAACCAGATAATATTCCAGCTCACAGGCCACAACCGGCGTCAGGCCATTTGCGGCATAGCGATCCAGAACGCCCTGTAAGACATGGCGCGGATCCAGATCATTGGGCGTGCCATCCAGTTCATACATGGACAGCATGACCTGAGCCACATCTTCGCCCAGCCACGGTGCCGGCACCAATGTACCCGGCACAGGCCGTGCCACACGGTCGGCATCGCCATCTTCCCAGACCAAACCTGTCTCTTCGCAATCATTGCCGCGCGTGTCGACCACCAGAATGGATCCCGGCAGGAAACGGCCATATTCATAGATGGGCATAAGCTCATGACGGCGTAACCGCTTGCCGCGCGGCACCCCTGTCATGGAGGTGAACATCACCTCGAAGTAGGCAATATGCGGATGCGCCTCCAGAAAAGCCTGCGCCTCTGCGACATCGGCCACTCTTGGTGACAGTGGGAAACCACGCTCAGACCCAGCCCAGTTCGTCAAATTTGATTTGCCGGTTTCACTCATGTTTTCAGTTCCATTGACGCAATTGCTGATAATATAAATTAAGTCAGTTCAGGCCGCCATAAGAGATATATTTAATATTGAGATATTCATCCAGACCCTCAACGGCCCCTTCGCGGCCAATACCGGATTCCTTAACGCCACCAAAGGGCGTGACCTCGGTTGAGATCATGCCGTCATTCATGCCCACCATGCCATATTCCAGCTTGGCTGCCACGCGCATGGCCCGGCCAATATCACGCGTATAGGCATAGGCCGCCAGACCAAAGGGCGTGTCATTGGCCATTTGTATAGCCTCGGCCTCATCTTTAAACTTAAACAAAGGGGCCACCGGGCCAAAGATTTCCGTCGAAAACACATCCATATCAATATTGACATTTGTAAGTACGGACGGCTGATAAAACAGGCTGCCCGTCTCATCCACCTGCCCGCCTGTCTCTATTTTCGCACCTTTTTTAACGGCATCTGCCACCAGTTGTTCAACCTTATCAATGGCTTTCTGGTTGATCAAAGGCCCCACCTCTGCATCCTCCTGCCAGCCCTGATCGACCTTCATGGTCTTGACCTTAGCCACCAGCGCCTTTGTAAAGCGCTCATAGATACCGGCCTGCACCAGGATGCGATTGGCGCACACGCAGGTCTGACCGGAATTGCGGTATTTGGAAGCCATGACGCCTTCGATGGCCGCATCAATATCGGCGTCATCAAAAATAAGGAAAGGCGCATTGCCGCCCAGTTCCATCGACACCTTTTTCATCGTCGGCGCACAGGCCGCATAGAGCATTTTGCCAACCGGCGTCGATCCCGTGAAACTCAGTTTTTTCACCCGCGCATCAGAAGTCATGGCCTCACCGACTTCGGCGGCTTTTACAGATGTAATGA
>JBAWDM010000247.1:0-6163 GCA_049590735.1 Asticcacaulis sp.
GCCTCAGCCGGTCGACCTAGCCTCAAGCGCCGGATGGCTAAGTAAAGGCGCCCTTTAAATCTCCCTTCTTACAATTGCACCTGTTGAAGAATCGCGCATTGTGGTGACGCAATTGCAAAAAGCCACTATATAGGTTCCATGTCCGATCAACCCGACCATGACGATGCCTTTACCGACGCCGAAAGCGAAGCTTTTGAGCGCGATGACCTGACCACGGATATTTTTGGTGAGGCCCCTGTGCCTGCCTCCCTACCCGCGCCTAAGACGCCACCTAAATCAGGCGAAAAATCCGAAGCCTATACGGTTTTGGCGCGTAAATATCGCCCGCGCACTTTCGAGGATTTGATCGGCCAGGAAGCCATGGTGAGAACCCTCACCAATGCGTTTTCCGCCGGCCGCATCGCTCATGCCTTCATGCTGACGGGCGTGCGCGGGGTCGGCAAAACGACGACAGCCCGCCTTTTGGCGCGTGCGCTCAATTTCGAGAGCGACACGGTGCATCCTTCTGGAGAAAGAGGGGGGCCAAGCGTCGATCTGACGACTATGGGCATCCACTGTCAGGCCATTATTGAGGGCCGCCATATTGATGTGCTGGAACTCGATGCCGCGTCTCGCACCGGCGTTGACGCCATGCGAGACCTGCTGGAATCCGTGCGTTATGCCCCTGTCGAAGCGCGCTATAAGGTCTATGTCATCGACGAAGTGCACATGCTGTCGACGGGTGCGTTCAATGCCCTGTTGAAAACGCTCGAAGAACCGCCGCCCCACGCCAAATTCATCTTTGCCACGACCGAAATCCGCAAGGTGCCCGTCACTATCCTGTCGCGTTGTCAGCGCTTTGACCTGCGCCGTGTTGAGCCGGAAATCCTGACGCCGCATCTCGAAAAAATCTGCGGCCTTGAGGGCGTGCGGATCGACCCGGAAGCCGTGGCGCTGATTGCACGGGCTGCCGAAGGGTCTGTGCGCGATGGCCTGTCCCTGCTGGATCAGGCCTTGGTGCAGGGTGAGGCCGGTGAAGTGATCGGGCCGGAAGTCATGCGCGACATGTTGGGGCTGGCGGATCGTTCGGCCACATTGTCTTTGTTTGAAAATATCATTTCCGGCCAGATGAGTGAGGCACTGTTAGGCTTTCGCACCCTCTATGGTTACGGGGCTGACCCGTCGCAGATCATGGGTGATCTGCTCGAATATGCGCATGCCACATCGGTGGCCAAGATATTGGGTGCCGAGGCCACGCGCCTGCCTAAGGCGGCCGCCATGCGGGTCACGGCCCTGGGGGCGCAATTATCAGCAGGCACCTTATCGCGGCTGTGGACATTGATGCTCAAGGCGTTTGAAGAATTACGCCGTGCGCCCGATGCCTGCGCCGCGTTCGAAATGGCTTTGGTGCGGTTGTGTTATACCGCCGATCTGCCCGGGCCGGAAGTGCTGATGAAGCGCCTGCAAAGCGGGGAGCCTCTGATGCCGAATGCGCCTAATGGCGGCGGCGGTTCTGGTGGCGGCACCAGTGCGCGGCATGGATCGGCCGCCGTTCAGATGCGTCCGGCCCAGCAATCCACGCCCGATCCGCAGAGTTTTGACGAGGTGCTGCAACTGATCTCCGATAAACGCGATATTGGCCTTCGGGTCGATGTCGAACGCTTTGTGCGTCTGGTGGCTTTCCAACCCGGTGCGATTACTTTTGAACCGGCGCCCAATGCGCCGGGCGATCTGGTGCGTAAATTATCAACACGGCTTAAGGAATGGACAGGCAAGCGCTGGCTGATCGCGACTGAAGGTGGCGGCGGGGCCGAAACCATCATGGAACGCGATAAGCGCGAAACGGCATTGGCGCGTAAAAAGCTGGAATCGCATCCCTTTGTCACCAGCCTTCTGGAGACCTTTCCGGGCGCTGCAATTGCTGCCGTGCGGGCGCGACTGGCACCCGTAATAACCGATCCAGTCACGGCCGTTCCGGAAGATGAGCGCCCTGACACTGACCCTGAAACTGAGTAAGGATAAAGCCAATGGATTTTAACGCCATGATGAAACAGGCCCAGCTTGTGCAGCAGAAACTGCATGAAGCGCAGGCGCGCATGAACGAAAGCGTTGTGCATGGCGCGTCGGGTGCAGGCCTTGTGAAAATGGAGCTGAAAGGCTCCGGCGATATGAGTAAGCTTGATATCGACGACAGTTTGATGGTGGCCGGTGAGGGCGAGGTTTTGACCGATCTGGTGCGCGCGGCCTATGCCGATGCCCGCAGCAAGCTTGAGGAACTGAACGCCAGACTGATGCAGGAAGCGGCGGCAGATCTGGGGCCCGGTGGCGGCCTGCCTAATCTGCCTAAGTTTTTCTGATTGATGCAACAAACCCATTGCAATACCTATACCTCGCCCGCTTTGCTGGGGAGGGGGGCTGCCGCGATTTATCGCGGGGGTGGTGGGGTGTCTTGCTTTTCCAGCCTTATTTCACGTTTGCTGCGATGAGCGGTGCCGGCCCTGAAATCGAACGCCTGATGGCGTTGTTGTCCAAGCTGCCCGGGCTTGGGCCACGTTCGGCCCGGCGGGCGGCTCTGGCCCTTTTGAAACGCCGCGATCAATTGTTGATTCCGCTTACCCTGGCCATGCAGGACGCCGCTGACAAGATAGAGTCCTGCACGATTTGCGGACGTTTATCGACGCAAAATCCGTGTCAGACCTGTACCGATACGCAACGCGATTCCGGCATGATCTGCGTGGTCGAGGATGACAGCGCCCTATGGGCCATGGAGCGTGTCGGCGCCTTTACGGGACAATATCATGTGCTGGGCGGGCTTATGTCGGCGTTGGACGGCATACGTCCCGAAGATTTGCGGCTTGAGGCTCTGGTGTCGCGGGTACGGTCTGCTCAGGTGCGCGAAATCATTATGGCCCTGCCGGCGACCGTCGAAGGACAAACCACAGCGCATTATATAGCTGAACGCCTGAAAACCTTTGGCCACACAGTCGAGATTACCTTTCTGGCGCGGGGTGTGCCGGTGGGTGGCGAACTGGACTGGCTGGATGATGGCACGATTGCGCATGCCTTTAAAACTCGTCGATGATAATAGGGGCTTGTCAGGCTTAAGTTTCACGTATAAGAACGTATCATGAACGTAACAACCATAACTCTGTTTATTCTCGCTGTTGTCGCCGTCCTGTTTGCAGCGGCGTGGTTTTTGGCCTTTGCCGAGGCGCAGCGTTTACGGGCGCGCAATGATGAGTTGAACGATAAGCTGCTGGCCGGATCGGGCGAACTGGAAAAGCTGCGGGAACGGTCGCGTAATCTCGAAGACGCGAAGGCGGCCATGAGCGAGCAGTTTCAACTGGTGTCACATCAGGCCATGCAGGCCTCCTCGGATTCGCTGTTAAAACGGGCAGAGGAATCGTTTGTTGCGCGTGAAAAACTGGCGCTGGAACGCATGCATGCCAGCCTGAAACCGGTGTCGGAAACCCTTGTGCGCTTTGAAGCTCAGGTGAAGACGATGGAAGAGGCGCGTTCCAAAAACAGTGGCGAACTGGAACAGCAGATCAAGCAGCTTTTGAACGCCTCCAATGCTACACGCGACGTGACGCAAAAACTGGCCAATTCCTTGCGGCGCGGGGCCGGTGTGCAGGGGCGCTGGGGCGAAGAAACCCTGCGCAATGTTTTGCAGGCGGCGGGTTTGACGCGCTTCGATTTCATAGAGCAGCATAATCTGGATACGGACGAAGGCCGCCGCCGTCCCGATGTGGTGGTGCGCATGCCGGGTGACAAATCGAATGGCGTCTTCGTTATTGATTCCAAGGTCAATCTGACTGCGTTTTTGGACTCGATGGATGCGCTGGATGATGAGGCGCGTGAAGCCGCCCTGCAACGCCATACTCAGGGGTTACGCGCTCATGTGCGTGATCTGGCCGGAAAAGCCTATTGGGATCAGTTCAAGGATCAGTCGCCGGATTTTGTCGCCCTGTTTATTCCGGGTGATGGCTTTTTGGCGGCGGCACTGGATCGTATGCCGCAACTGATGAACGAGGCCATGGACAAGAAGGTGATTATCGTTACGCCGACCACCCTGTTTGCCCTGTGCAAGGCGGTGGCCTATGGCTGGCGCGTCGAAGATCAGATGAAAAACGCCAGCCATATTGCTGATCTGGGCCGCGAACTCTATGCGCGATTGTCCGTCATGGGCGATCATGTGTCCGGTCTGGGCGGAGCGCTGGGCAAGGCGGTTGATAAATATAATGCCTTTATCGGCTCACTGGAAAGCAAGGTTTTGACGCAGGCGCGCCGCTTTGAAGACCTTCAGGTGGAACATCAGGGCAAACCCTTACCAGACCTAACCGTGATAGAGAACCAGCCCCGTGCTGCTAACAAGTTGAAATCCTTACAATCAGCCGATGAGTCATCGGACTCGCTTGATTTTTAGGCAGACAAATATTACATCACGCACATGGCCATACGCGAAATCCTTACCGTCCCGAACCCCGTCCTGAAACAGGTGTCAAAGCCCGTCGATAAGGTCGATGACGCCCTGCGCGCTTTGATGGATGATATGCTGGAAACCATGTATGACGCGCCTGGCATCGGTCTGGCCGCTATTCAGATCGGTGAGCCGGTGCGTGTGATCGTCATGGATCTGCAGGAAGTGCCCGAAGGGTCCGAAGAGGGTGCCGAAGGGGTCAAAAATCCGCGCTATTTTGTCAATCCGGAAATCCTGTCGGCCTCAACTGAGACCATGCCCTATGAAGAGGGCTGCCTGAGTGTGCCCGAAGTTTATGACGAAGTGCAGCGCCCGTCTCAGGTGCGTATTCGTTATCTGAACTATCAGGGCGAACAGGTCGAAGAAGAGGCGACCGGTTTGTTTGCGGTCTGCATCCAGCATGAGATGGATCATCTTGAAGGTGTTTTGTTTATTGATCACCTCTCTAAGCTAAAGCGTGACCGGGCTGTAACACGCGTCAAGAAACTCAAGCGCGTCGCGTAGGCGAGGCCCTTCTAAGGGGCTGCAAAAGGTCGTCTTCCTGCGATACGCTGCTCACGTACCTAAAGTACGCTCCGCTGCGTTTCTCGTAAGCCAATCTTTTTCGCCGCCTTATAAGGGCTCGCACATCCACAAGATTAGGTTTTTATCATGCGCTTAGCCTTTATGGGCACACCCGAATTTGCCGTGAAGGCCCTGGCTGAACTGGTCGCCAGTGGTCATGAGATTGTCTGCGTCTATTCGCAGCCACCGGCACCTAAGGGTCGGGGCCAGGTCTTAAGTCCGTCACCCGTTCATGCCTTTGCGCTAAGTCTTGGTCTTGAGGTGCGCACCCCCAAATCTATGAAGACCCCTGAGGCCATTGCCGATTTCACCGTGCTTGATCTGGATGCCTGTATCGTCGTGGCCTATGGCCAGATATTGACTAAGGCGGTTCTGGATCATCCGCGTCTGGGGTGTTTTAATCTTCATGCTTCGCTGTTGCCGCGCTGGCGAGGCGCGGCCCCCATTCAACGCGCCATCATGTCCGGCGACAGTCATACCGGCGTCGAAGTTATGCGCATGAGCGAGGGGCTGGACGAAGGCCCCATTATCCTGACCGGTCGCGAAGAAATCACCGCTACGGACACGGCGCAAACCCTGCATGACAGGTTGGCCCTGCTGGGCGCAGCCCTGTTGCCGGTGGCGCTGGCGGCCATTGAACGTGGTGGGGCCGAGGGGCGCGCACAGGTGGGCGAGGCCACCTATGCCAAAAAAATCAGTCCGGATGAGGCGCGTATCGACTGGAGCCGTTCTGCGCCTGCATTGGATTATCATATTCGCGGCCTGTCGCCCTATCCCGGTGCCTGGGCCATTTTGCCGACCCCAAAGGGTGAGCAGCGTCTGAAAGTTCTGCTGTCGCGCCTGAGTGAGGAGCCGTCTGAGGCTGTGGCGGGCACGCGTCTGCCCTCGCAGAACAGGCTGTTGATCGCAACAGGTGAGGGTACACTTGAGCTTTTGCGGGTGCAGCGTGAGGGCAAGGCGGCGCAGGATGCGGCGGATTTTCTTAATGGCGCCGCTCTGGCCGTTGGCGATAAACTGCTTTAGATTGCTCTTATTCGTTTTAAGAAAGCCCCTGAATGCCCCGCTACCGCCTTTTGGTTGAATATGACGGCAGGCCCTATTGTGGTTTTCAGGCACAGGATGATGTGCCGAGTGTACAGG
>JBAWDM010000248.1:0-2480 GCA_049590735.1 Asticcacaulis sp.
CTGTGCGTGTTCAGCAGACAACGGACATGATTACGCTGAGCACGGACGATCGCACATGGCAGGTGCCGACATCCGGTGCGCAACTGATCCAATCGGCCACGGTCGCCGGTAAACCGGTTATGGGGCCGGTCGGCCTGACCCTGTTGTGTCAGGACGCCGCTTCGCTTGAGGACACCGACAGCCTGAACCAAACCCGCTATACCGGCACGGTGACTAAGGCTGTGGTCGAACAAAATGGTCCCGTGCGCTGCGTTGTGCGCCTTGAGGGCACGCATCAGGGACATGGCCGTGACTGGCTGCCCTTTACGGTGCGGCTGTATCTCTATGCAGGTGCGGAAAACCTGAAGATCGTCCATACCTTCATCTTTGACGGCGATCACGAGTGCGATTTTATTCGCGGCATGGGCCTGACGGCGGCCTTGCCCATGACGGATGAAGCCCATAACCGCCACATTCGTTTTTCCGGTCAGGATGACGGCGTGTGGGGTGAGGCGGTGCGGCCCATTACAGGCTTACGGCGCGATCCGGGCAAGGCCTATCGCGACGCCCAGATTGCCGGTCACGCCATTGCCGACACCACAGGCATGAAGCAGGGTGTCGCTGAGGGCCTGAAGTGGATTCCGACCTGGAGCGACTTTACCCTGTCGCAGCCCAATGCCGATGGTTACAGTTTACGCAAACGCACGCAAGCGGGTCAGGCGTGGATTGATGCCGTAAGCGATCATCGCGCCAGTGGCCTTGTCTATGCCGGTGGCGTCAGTGGCGGTGTGGCCTTGGGCCTCAAGGATTTTTGGCAACGCGCACCAAGCCGTCTGGACGTGCGCGGCGCCGCCTCAGACACAGCCAGTGTGACGGCCTGGTTGTGGTCGCCGGACGCACCGGCCATGGATTTGCGCAGTTACCGGCCCGTCTGGGGCATGGAAAGCTTTGCGGCGCAAAATGCCGGGCTCAACATCACCTATGAAGATTATGAGCCCGGCTATGACACGCCGTATGGCATAGCCTGCACCAGCGAACTGACACTATGGGCCTTGGCGGCTACGCCGGAGCGCGCGCGTTTTGCGGCTATGGCGAAGGGTCTGACCACCCCGCCGCGCCTGACGGTATCACCGCAACGCCTGCATCTGGCGGGGGTGTTCGGCGAATGGACTGTGTCCGACAGCTCTACGCCCGTAAAGGCCGCGATTGAAAACCGCTACACCTATCAGCTTGACTATTACCTCAGTCAGGTCGAGCAGCATCGCTGGTACGGCCTGTGGAACTATGGTGATGTCATGCACACCTATGATGCCGACCGCCATGTCTGGCGCTATGATATTGGTGGATTTGCCTGGGATAATTCCGAGCTGTCGAGCGATATGATGTTCTGGTACGGCTATTTGCGCTCAGGGCGTGCCGATGTCTTCCGCATGGCCGAAGCCATGACGCGCCATACCGGTGAGGTCGATGTCTATCATATCGGCAAGTGGCGCGGTTTGGGTACGCGTCACGGTGTTCAGCATTTCAGCGACTCTTCAAAACAGCCGCGCGTTTCGCAACCGGCGTTTCGGCGTTTCTATTATTACCTGACGACCGATGAGCGGTGCGGCGATCTGATGCGCGAGCTGGTGCGTGGTGATGAGGCCCTGACGCGCATTGATATCGCCCGTAAAACCGCTGCCAACAACCAGCAAGATCCCGCTATTCAGGCGAAAACCCCCTATTGCAGCTTCGGTACGGACTGGGGGTCATTTCTGGCGGCCTGGCTGACCGAATGGGAGCGCACAGGCGATACGCAATGGCGCGACCGGATCGTGGCCGGCATGACCTCCATCGCCAAAATGAAGCGCGGCGGGTTTACCGGCGGGGCGCGCATGGACCTGAAAACAGGCGCCTTTATCGACCCCGGTGACCAGATCCGCATATCGCATCTGAACGGCGTGTTTGGCGTGTTTGAAATGCACATGGAGCTGATGAAATTAGTGGATGTGCCCGCTTACAAAAAGGTCTGGCTCGACTATTGCCGCCTGTATAATGCGCCTGCCGCCGAGCTGACAGCGTTTTTGGGGTCGCCGCCCAAAGGCCGTAATCTGCGCGAAGGTCATTCACGCTATACGGCCTATGCGGCGCGTGAGCTGAACGATAAGGCGCTGGCCAAACGCGCCTGGGAAGAATTTTTGGTGGGTGAGGGAGGCTCGACCAAGCTCAATGCCACCACCACCCATATTGCAGGCCCTGCTGTGCTGTCGCCCGTGGACGAAGACCCGCGTGTGTCGACGAACGGAGCCGCGCAATGGGCTTTGGCGGCAACGGCCAATCTGTCCCTGATCGGCGATAGTGCGGACACTTTTGGTGCCGATCTCATCGCCCTTAGAGACTAATTACGAAGCGGCCTTGTCGCCGACGAACCATGCTTAAGGCTGAAGTGGCCCCCTCCGTCTCGACGCGCTGCGCTTGCTCGACACCTCCCCCGCTATTGCAGGGGAGGAGAGGGTTTATGC
>JBAWDM010000249.1:0-3683 GCA_049590735.1 Asticcacaulis sp.
GACATACACCACCTGAAATTAAGACCAATTGGCACGCTGGCTATAAGACTTTTGCGCCAAGGCCAAGGAAAAACGACATTTTCCGGCATTTTAGCCTGTCTTCGCACCAAAAAATAGCTAAGAGCGATCTTATGTTTATGCGCAGCACATACCTTAAGGCCTATGGCCTGCTGATCCTGACGACCCTGATCTGGGCCGGCAATAGTGTGGCCGGGAAAATAGGCGCAGGCCATGTTGATCCGATCCTGCTGACCACCTTGCGCTGGGCCATTGCGTCCGCGATTATTCTGGCCTTTTCCATCAAGCCCCTCAGGCGTGACTGGCCGGTAATCCGTCAATACGGGCTGTTATTGCTGGCCTATGGCGTCTTTGGTTTTGGCCTGTTCAACATGGTGCTCTATTCAGCGCTTAATCACACCAGCGCCATTAATGTCATGATCGAACAGGCCGGTATTCCTCTGGTCATCTTTATCGGCAACTTCGCCCTGTTCCGCCTTAAGGTCGCGGGCTCGCAGCTGATCGGGTTTTGCCTGACCTTTTTTGGCGTGTTGCTGGCCGCGACACACGGTCATGTCGAACAGATTTTGCACATGAAGCTAAATACGGGCGATGCGCTGATGCTGCTGGGCATGGTGATCTATGGCGGCTATTCCGTGGCTTTGAAATGGCGCCCGCCCCTGCATTGGCAAAGCCTGCTGGCTGTGCCCTGTATTGGCGCCCTGCTGGCCTGCCTGCCCGCCTTATGGTGGCGTATGGCGCAGGCGCCATTGCCTGTGCCGGACGCAACCGGTTGGGCGGTCGTGGCCTACGCGTTCATCTGCGTGGCGCTGATTTCGTCTGTTACCTATATTTTCGCCATTGATCTGATCGGCAGCAACCGCGCCGGCCTGTTCATCAACCTCTTGCCGATCTTTGGCGTTTTTCTGGCCGTCATTATTCTGCGTGAGCCTTTACATGGATTTCATCTGATAGCTCTTGGTCTGGTGAGCGGCGGTATTGTCCTGTCGGAATGGAAACGGTTTGCCGGCACGCCAGACACGGACGTCGTCAATTAAACACCGCCCCTTGACGAGACTTCGTTTTTTGCTCATATACGAGACACTCATCGAGACCAGTCGAGGGATAGGCCCGACGACACTGGGGCAACCGCCAGCTATCTGGTATGGTGCCAACTCCTACAGGGTTTCCCAAGCCGTTCGCATCTCTTCGATGCGAGTTGCGTAAAGAATATCCTGACAGATGAGAGTGAAGACGGCTCACGCCTTTCGCGTAAGCTATAAGTCTGCTCTCGACTGGTCACGATGCTCATTTTTAATCCTGACCAGACTCACATGCCAGACACTCAACACACATCCGATATTAATCGGCCCGACCTGATCGGCACCGACATTATAGCTTCCATTCCGGCTGATTTCCGCCTGCAAGGTGGGATGAAGCTGGAACAGAGCGATGTGGTCGCGCGCCTGTATGGTCCCGCCAGTGCACCCGTGGTGGTGGCAGCCGGTGGCATTTCCGCCGGTCGTATTCTGTTTGCCAAGGAAGACGCCACCGAGGCCGCGCCCGGCTGGTGGGAAGGCGTGGCGGGGCCCGATGAGGCGCTGGATCTCAATCGTTTCCGCGTTCTGTCGATCGAATTTGCCCCGCAATTACCGGCGTCTCAGGTCTATACCATCACCACCCACGATCAGGCGCGTCTGGTGAAACTTTTGCTCGATCAGATCAAAATTGAGCGCATCTATTGTTTTATCGGTGCCTCCTATGGGGCCATGATCGGTCTGGCCTTTGCCGAGCTTTACCCCGATGCCGTTGAGCGCCTGTGTGTTATCTCGGCCGCCCATCGCGCACACCCGATGGCCACGGCCTTTCGCGGCCTGCAAAGACGCATGCTGCAATTTGGTAAGGATGTCGGCAAACCCGCAGAGGGCATTTCACTGGCCCGTCAACTGGCCATGACCACCTATCGCAGCGATGCCGAATTTTCACAGCGCTTTGACGGGCCGCCGCCGGTTGCTGCCGGTGACAATTACGTTGTCTGCGGCTATTTGCGCGCACGCGGCGATGCCTATACCGCGTCGGACGTCAATCGCTGGATTTCCCTGTCGGACAGTCTGGATCGCCACCGCGTCGATCCATCAAAAATCAAGGCTAAGGTCTTTCTGGCCGCCGTGCCGACCGACCGCCTTGTGCCCTATGACGATATGAAAATCCTGTCTGAACAACTTTCAAACAGTGTCTTCATAGAGTTTCCCTCCCTGTATGGACACGATGCTTTCCTTAAGGAAATCAAGACCGTGTCCGATATTGTCCGCACCGCCTTAGCCTAAGTCAGATCATGCCCAAAGATTTTCTCAAAACCGCCTCGCTGGCTACACGCGCCGTCAATATTGGCATTGATTCCGATGCTGAGCATGGCGCAGTCATGCCGCCCATCTATCTGACCAGCAACTATACGTTTGCAGGCATGGGTAAGAAGCGCGCCTATGATTATGGCCGTTCGGGCAATCCCACGCGTGAGATTATCGCTGAGGTCATTGCCGATCTCGAAGGCGGTGCCGGTGCGGTCATGACCGCTTCGGGCTTGGCAGCGCTTGATCTGTTGTGGCAGGATCTACCGTCCTTTGGCGCAGGCACAAAACGCGTGGTCGTGCCCCATGACTGCTATGGTGGCACGCAGCGTTTGCTCAATGCTCGCCACAAACAAGGCCTGATTGATCTGGTCTATGTTGATCAGGGCGATGATGCCGCCCTTGAAAAAGCCCTGTCTGAGCCCACAGCGCTCCTGTTGCTGGAAACGCCATCCAACCCCTTAATGCGTCTGATTGATCTGGAAAAGCTAATTGCGCTGGGTCACAAATCAGGCGCTAAGGTCGCGGTTGACAATACCTTCCTGTCGCCCGCTTTGCAAAATCCGATCCGCTTTGGGGCTGATTTCGTGGTGCATTCCACAACCAAATATATCAACGGTCATTCCGATGTCATTGGTGGCGCACTGATCTGTACCACCCCCGAAGATGTGAAGACCTTTTGTTGGTGGGCCAATTGTCTGGGGGCCACCCCTGCGCCTTTTGACAACTACCTGACCCTGCGCGGTATCCGTACCCTGTTCGTGCGTATCCGCCAGCAACAGGAAAGCGCGCAAGCCATTGCCGCGTATCTTGACGGCCACGACCAGATCAAAATCGTCCACTATCCCGGCCTCGCCTCACATCCGCAGCACGAGCTGGCCAAAAAACAGCAGGCCGGGCCCGGTGCCATGATGAGCTTTGAGCTGAAGGGCGGGTTATCGGCCGCAACCGAATTATGTAACGGTATCGACCTGTTTTCCTTAGCCGAAAGCCTGGGGGGCGTCGAAAGCCTGATTGTCCACCCCGCCAGTATGACCCATGCCGCCATGTCCGAAGACGCGCAAGCTACGGCTGGTATTACGGGCGGCCTGATCCGCCTGAGCATTGGCCTTGAAGACGCCAATGACCTTATTGCGGCGCTGGATCGCGGCCTGTCTAAACTGACGTCTTAAAACAAAAAATGCGCCGGAGATATCTCCGGCGCACCGTCGCGGTCGCACAATGGCTTAAACGCGCACCAGCTTCACGTCGATATTGCCGCGTGTGGCGTTGGAATAGGGACAAACCTTGTGGGTCGCCGCAATCAATTTATCGGCCACATCCGGCTCCATACCCGGC
>JBAWDM010000250.1:0-6880 GCA_049590735.1 Asticcacaulis sp.
GCTTACACGGGCCGCACCACTCCGCCCAGAAATCGACCAGCACGGGCGTGTCGGATTTCAAGACATCAGCTTCAAAGCTCTCATCGGTAATTTTATGCGTAGCCATGGGAATACCCTCTGGGTGAATCTTACGACTCCATAGGTAGTCAATACCCCGCCATAAATCAACGGCTCAAAACCTCAGCCAGCCTGAGATTTACTAAAGCCTCAGTTAAGGGTGTCAAACGTGGCCCGTCCGTCCACAAAAGCGCCGCCTCAACCGTCTTGCCCGGATGGATTTGCCGCAAAAGCGCAACATAGCCGGCCATCTGGCGCTGATAGGCAATGGCGGCGTCCTCAGCGCGATCCGGTGCCGGGCGATTGGATTTATAGTCAATAATCACTACCCGATCCGGCGTGACCACCAGACGGTCGATCCGTCCGGACAGCATTAGGGGGCGACCATCCGCGCCAGTGCCGATCCGGCCCGCCAGAGCGACCTCGGGTCTGGATTGCGGCCCGAAGGCCTCAGCAAAGCGCGCATCGTTCAACACCGTCATGACCGCCGCGGCCATCTCAAGGCGTTGCGCTGCCGGCAGATCACCCTGACGCGCCAGATAGCGCTCCGCGACCTCACTACGCTTATCCGTCGCAATGTCCGGAAGGATTTCAAACAGCTTGTGGATCAGCTCACCGCGCCGGTAACGGCCCAGTCCGTTTTGCGTCTCAAGCGGCGAGGGCGCGCGCTCATCATCTTCGCGGTCTTCATCGCCCATCTGCGATATGGCGGCCCAGCGTTCGCGGCCACGCTCCGCATCAATATCGGCCTGTGCCACAAGGCGCGTGGCAAAATCAGGCATGAGGATTGCGGGCTCTGCGTTCGCCGCTTCTGCCCCCATTAGCGGAGACCTTTCCCCAAACAGCTTAATAACGGCACTTTCCGTCTGCTCTGCGTCATCAAACGGGGCCTTAAGCGCCATCGTCTCGGTCGTATAGGGCAGCCGGTCAAAACCATCCGCCAGCAAATCATACCACGGTGCAAAATTGACCGTTTTGACCCCCTTCAAACCTGAAAACCCGCACAGGGTCAGACGGTCACGCGCCCGTGTCAGACCCACATACAAAAGCCGCAGGCCTTCCTGCTCGTCCTTTAAGGCCTTGGCAGCGCGCATGGCGCTGATCTTATCCGTCGCCGCCGCCTTGCCACCTGCGCATAGATAAAGCTCGCCTGTATCCGAGCGAATCATAAGGTCGTCATTCTTGCTACTGGTGTGTTGCGGGCCAATCGGCAGAATCACCCATGGCGCCTCTAAGCCTTTTGATCCGTGTACGGTCATAACCCGCACGGTGCGGCCGCCTTCTTCCTGTTCGCGCTTGATGGTCCTGGCCTGAAACTCAAACAGGTCGAGACAGGCGCTCAGGCCGATCGCGCCAACACCTTCGCCTTTCAGGGCCAGAGCCAGGGTTTCATCCAGTACGTCTTCGCACTCATTGCCAAGCCGCGTCAGAAACCGCTGTTTGAGGCTGCGGCCGCGTCCGTCACGGCGATTGAGCACCCGTCCCAGAAAGTCAAACGCCGTCAGGCGGCCGGACAGATCATGTGCCCACACAAGCAGGGCTCGCGCTTCGGCAAATCGGCCCTCCGCCTCCGGATGATCTCGCAGTGAACGCCATAAGGGCACCTTATCGCCCCGGCGCGACAGCTCATAAAGGTCGGTTTCGCTCAGATCACATAGCGGGCTACGCAGCACGCAGGCCAGTGACAAATCATCGTTCGGCTGCAAACAAAAACGCATCAGCGCGCGCACATCCTGAAAGGCAATATGCTCATCCAGCTTTAGCCGGTCGGCACCGGATACCGGGACGCCCGCCATCTTCAGTTCACGGATAATATGCTCAAACAGGGCATCGCGTTTGCGCACCAGAATCAGCACATCTCCGGCATGCAGGGGTCGCGCGACCTCGCCATCCTTGCCCTTGTCGTAAACCGTGCGACCGGCGGCGATTTCAGATTTGATTGTGGTGGCGATCTGCTGCGCCAGACGCTTGGGCGCGGGATCTTTCGGAGGGGCATCCACCGGTGCCACCTCATCGGTCTCTTCGGCCGATTGTTCCGGCATGGCAATGGATTGGACAAGCGGCCACAGCTCAACCAGACCCCGGTGTTTCAAACGGCGCGGCACATGGCTTATGGTGTTAGCGGAAAAATTAAGCGCGTATGACAAATCCGGCGCGGGGAAAACCTGATCTACAAAGGTCAGAATCTCCGGTAGGGTGCGCCAGCTTTCGATCAGATCCGGCGCCACATATGTTTGGCCCGCCGCGTTGATCAATTTGTCGAAATGGCGACCTTCGGCAATAAAGATATCCGGCTGGGCCCCCTGAAAGCCATAGATGGACTGTTTTTCATCCCCCACGGCAAAGATGGTGCGCAGAGCCTCTGCCTGACCTTCGCCCGTAAAGAACTCACCCGCTAAGGCCTTTACAATTGTCCACTGATCCGCCGATGTGTCCTGCGCCTCATCAACCAGAATGTGTTCCAGCCCCTCATCCAGCTTATACAAGACCCACATGGCCCTCAGGCGATCCGACAGAAGCGCCTTGGTCTTGTTAATCAGGTCTTGAAAATCAAGCGCGCCTTCGGTGCGTTTGGCGGCCTGATAAAGCTCACTAAATTTGTGAAATAAGAATAGCGCATCCACCGAATTTTCAGCGATTATTGCAGCCTTATGGCGGTCATTGAGTGCTGAAACTTCCGGCTTCAACCTCTCCATCCGCTGCACATTGTCGGGTGATGTTTCTTTCGTATAGGTATTTTCGCGTGGCGTTTCATTATTGGTGATGAAAACACTTTTCAGTTTCTTAAAATCCAGAGGTGCGCCTTCTATATGTGCAACGTATAGGGCCTCAAACACCTTCCCTGCGTCCTTATTCGTCTTGCTTTTGTCGGCGCTTAAACCTTTCGCCAGATTAGCAAAATCTGCCCAGTTTACAGTCGTTGCAAAATCCGCCACCACCTCATCCGGTGTGCAGATGCGATCCAGCCCCAGCCCCTCATAAAGCGCCGCTCTCCAGTCTGTATTGTTCGAGATCAGGCTCGTAAAGCTGTCTGCAATCGCATCATGCTGATGGATGAACTGCGTCAAAAGCTTCTCAAAATGGCTGACCTTCAGTTTACGGATCAGTCTGTCTCTGGCCTCTGTAACAATGGGATGATCTGCCTCGTTGAGCGTCAGCAAATCGTCTATAGCCCCTTGCGCCAGTCTGGCCCCGACCAGATCATCCAGCACCTGAAAGGCCGGTGACAGTTCGGCCTCCAGAGGAAAGCGCCGCAATAATTTCTCGCAAAAGCCATGCAGGGTCTGAATTTTCAGCCCCCCCGGCGTCTCCAATGCCTTGGCAAACAAGGCCCGCGCCCGGGGTAAATCATGCACGGCTTCATCAATACCGGCTAAATCGTCCGCTAACTGATTATCCGGCTTGATGGCCCAGTCCCCAAGGCGCGAAAACAGGCGATCCTGCATTTCAGCCGCGGCCGCCTTGGTATAGGTGACACACAGGATGCGTTCCGGCCGTGCCCCGTTCAACAACAAACGCGCCACACGATTGACAAGCGTGGACGTCTTGCCCGAACCGGCATTGGCCGTCAGAAACGATGAGGCTTTGGGGTTAGCCGCTATGTTTTGCGCGTTCGCAATTTGAGCGCTCATGCGTCACCCTCTGTCTGTTCGGGTTCTTCATCGCCCAGAACATCCCATTCATAAAGTCTGGCCAACTGATCATAATCACCTGCCCGCGTTTTCGTTTTAAGCGGGGCTGTCCACGACAGATAGGCCTTTTCCGGTCGGGCATAGGCCTCCAGACGGCGTGTAAAGCTGATCAGGGCCGCCTCGCTAAGATCAGCCGCCGTCTCGCCTTTGGCCACGGCTTTTTTGAGCGTGGTGCCGTCCGGCTTAACCTCAATATATAACAGGTCTTTGATGGGTTTATCCGGCGCAATGCCGGCAAATCCGCCACGCGACACAATGGCTGCCGTCAGGGTCAGTTGCGGGTTGAATCCCTGCTTCACCTGCTTGGCAGACGGTATATTGCCTGTTTTAAAATCGAGGATTTCAATGCCGTCCTCATAAACTTCAATCCGATCGGCGCGCGCCGTCAGGGTAAAGGCCCCGCGTGAGGTCGCAAGTTCGATCAGACCTTCTTTTTCGACATGCAGACGCGGCTTCGTGGCGCGACGATCCTGTTCAAAATCGACAAATCCCTTGGCCAGTCCGGGCAGTAGCGGCCTTTGCAAGCCCATCTGCGCCGGAGACAACAGGGTCCGTTGCAATTCTTCGTCCAAAATAGCCGTCAAACGCTGGGTTCCGGCTTCACCCAAGGGCACGTTTTCGGTGACAAAACGCTCCAGGCTTTCGTGAATAGCCGTGCCGCGCTGACGGGCTTCGACCGGCTCATTCGGACGCTCCAGAGGACGGATGTTCAATATGCGTTTGACGTATATCGCATACGGATCGCGCACCAAAACCTCAACATCGGTCACCGGCATGCGCATAGGACGTGCCTCTACCGGCGGTTTGGGCACAGGCCGTGTCGCAGGTCTGAGGCTGGCGTCAACCGCAGTCAGGGCCGTATCCAGATGGCGCGCCCACGCCAGAAGTTCGGGCCGGGCGGGGATTTCCATGCCGGCGCCTTTGCATAGGGTTTGTAAACGCCACAGCCAGCGCGAATGTACCTGAGGCTCTCCTTCGCGGCGGTGGCGGGTGATCAGATATACGTCCGGCGATGAAGCGGCCTGAATGAAATCATGCGCCGACAAGCCGGTGCGGCGCTCAGGGGTCGGCAGACCCAGCTTTTGTCGCATGGGGCGCGACAGAAACGGATCCAGCTCAGGCGCCTGCGGCCAGACCCCCTCTTCGAGCCCCGCCAGAATCAGCCGGTCGGCCTTGACCAGACGCGCTTCGATGGCCCCTAAGATCAACAAACGCGGATGGGTATTGCCGCCGGTTCTGACCTTGCCCTGATGGATCTGATGTTTCAGGATTTCAGCCGCTTCATTCAGATCGGACACGGCAAATCCGGCACTTTCGCGGATCAGTTCCGCCAGACCTTGCGAGGCCTGCGCGCCCGCCGCACCTGACCATAAGACCTGACCGTCTTCCAAGGCTAAGTTTTGCGCCATAGCCACAATGCGTGTCAGACTATCGCTAAGATCAGGTGTCGATGCCGTTATAACCGGCATTATAACGCTCAAATAATCCGTCCACAGATCAAGGGCGGATTCATAACCGGCAAGCTTGGCCGTAATCACGCCCGTATCACTGGGACGTGCTCCGCGCAAAGCGTATTTTTCGAGGCTGTTGAGTCCCTCATGACCAGAAAACCGGCAGTAGGGATGCTTAAAGAGGCTTAGCAACACAACCGGATCGTGCGGTTCGCGCACCACAGCCAGAATATCGAGCAAAAATCGCCCGATCAGGCTGTTGGCCAGTGGCTCGCCCGCCGAGGAATCGGGTTGCAGACCCCAGCGCGACAAACGCGCCGCCACCCGGCGCGACAGGGTAAGGTCGGGCGTGATCAGCGCCACCACCTTATCCGGTGTTTCCAAAACTTCGCGCATCAAAAGCGCAATCACCGATACCGCTTCTTCGTCACGGGCCGTGTCGATTTCGGTCAGGCCCTTCAGGCCTTCCTTCAGTGTATCCCCCTCTTCCGCACGCAATATATCAATCTGTTCCAGCCAGTCCTTGGTGGCCTCAGCCGGACGCAGGGCCTCATTCAGCAGGCGGCGGCGCGCCTCGGCGCTGCGGCTGGCATCCATTGAGGCCGGCCATGTGCGTATCTGGTCGCGGCTGATCTTGTGGCGATCCAGCGTGCGTTTCATGGTGCCCTGGGGGTGCGATTCCTCAATCTGCGTCCAGACCGCATCGGCCAATGACAGATCAAGCCCCGGCAAGACCACGCAACCCATAGGCGCGCCTGCCACCACCGCCATCAGGTCGGCCATGGCGGGGGCTGAGCCGGTCGATCCGGCCAGTATCAAGGGCGTTTGCGGTGGATGATCCGTCCACTGATCAATCAGCCTGCGCATGAGCATAACCTGTCGGTGAGACGGATCCATCAGCCCCAGTTCGGTCAGCCGTTGCGGCCATTGCTGAACCGCCACATTGAGGAACCGTGCGGAAACCTGCCAGTGATCGGCCCAGGATTCCAGCCGGTATTGATCGTCGCCTTCACCCGCAATCAGCCGTTCTAAACGGCCTTCGGCATCGACCTCTTCGAGTGCTATGGAATCGAAAAAGCCGGACAGGCTGTCGGCCATGTCCAGCGCCTGCTTGACCGACAAGGGGTGTCCGGCATAGGTCGGAAAATGCGCCCTTATCAACCGCGCCAGCTCAAACCGCCGACGAAGCGTCGACAGGGCAGGGGGCAGGTCAAGGGCCAGCGCTTCGAGATCAAACGGCGGCTCACCTTCGTCCAGATCGCCAATGGCGCGGATTTGCGGGAGTAACAGGGCGCCGTCCGCCGCCAGACGCGAAAAAGACCGCGCCATAGACCGTGCGCCGCGCCGCGTCGGCGTCAGGATTTGCGCCGATGACAGACGCTCCTCCAGAGAGTCAAAAACACCTTTGGCCAGATCATCGAGAAAGCACCGGCCTGAGGGGATGCTAAACCAGCGCGGGCCAGAGCCAGTGAATATAGAGCGCGTGAAAACATCAGCGCTCATGACTGGCTCAGTCGCGCTTCGGCCACATCGCGCGCCGCCGGATCGCCGACATGCATCCAGTCCCCCTGCATGAGAGACCCGCACAAGCGGCCCATAAGCGACCGTTCACGCCAGATTTTCGACAAAGAAAAGGCTGTATCGTCCACCGCATCGACAATCTGCGGCTTGGTGATATGA
>JBAWDM010000251.1:0-2632 GCA_049590735.1 Asticcacaulis sp.
CTTTACGCGCTAACATTGCCCTTGGTCGCTTCCGATCGCTTTTTGAGCAGCGTATCAAACGCCCCCCAAACGCCCTGTTCTCCGGTCCATTGCCCCTTGGTGGCGGCCTTGGAATATTCGGTGGCGCGCGCCTCAAAGAAGTTGGCGTGCTCAACACCCGATAACATGACCTGCAGCCACGGCAGCGGATTTTCCTTCACGCCACCATAGACTTCGGGCAGTTCAAGCTGACGCAGACGCCAATCGGCAATATAGCGGATATAGGCCTTGATATCCTCAGGCGTCATGCCCTGAACCGGCCCCTGTTCAAACGCCAGATCAATGAACTTATCTTCCATCATCACCACCGTCTTGCAGCAGTCGATAATGTCATCGGCCACCGATTTCGTGACAGCTTTGGTTTCCTTATTAAAGGCGTGATACAGCTTGATGATGCCTTCGCAGTGCAGGGATTCGTCACGCACAGACCACGACACGATCTGGCCCATGCCCTTCATCTTATTGAAACGCGGGAAGTTCATCAGCATGGCGAA
Organism: Asticcacaulis sp.; assembly: GCA_049590735.1. Classification (GTDB taxonomy): domain Bacteria; phylum Pseudomonadota; class Alphaproteobacteria; order Caulobacterales; family Caulobacteraceae; genus Asticcacaulis. Next base: position 534 of record JBAWDM010000251.1, read on the forward strand.
GGACGCAAACAATTGCAGCCCTTCGGTAAAGCCGCCGAACATGGCAAGCGTCCGGCACACATCCGCCTCAGTATCGACGCCGAACGTGCCCATATAGTCATGTTTGTCGCGCATGGCCTGATAGTCCATAAACGCGCCAAATTCGGATTCCGGCATGCCGATGGTTTCCAGCAAAAGCGCATAGGCGGCAATGTGGACGGTTTCCATATTGGCAAAGGCCGACATCATCATTTTGATTTCGGTCGGCTTAAACACGCGCGAATAGCGTTCCAGATAATTGTCCTGAACCTCAATATCCGATTGGGTAAAAAAGCGGAAAATCTGCGTCAGCAGATTGCGCTCTGAGTCATTAAGCTTGGTGGCCCAATCCTTACAGTCTTCGCCCAAGGGCACTTCTTCGGGGATCCAGTGAACCTGCTGCTGCTTGCGCCAGAACTCAAAGGCCCAGGGATAGCGGAAGGGCTTATAGGAATGACTCGGTGTTAATAAACCGGCAGACGACTTAGCCAGAAGAATTGAGCTGCTCATAGAAAAAACCCCGAATCGGTACTGAAAGCTGGACGCAGACCCATATCACCACATTTCGTGGTAAAGGACAGGTTAACATCTACATATAGTGGTTAGTTTTTGGGGATAATTTCACGCACCCGCCGGTCACGCTTAAAAACCCTTAAGCCAAAAGATTAACACACCTGCGCGGCCCGCACATTTGAAAAAAGTCTTAAGGGCTAAAATACCAGTTGACATGAAACCAAATAGTTTCATATAAAGCCGTTATGACAGGAAACCAAACAGTATCCTATAAAGCCGCCGATCCGGACGCCGTATTCCGCGCTCTGGCCGACCCCAGCCGCCGCGCCCTGCTCGATCGGCTTTTTATGAGCAACGGACTAAGCCTTAATGCGCTCTGCGAAGGTCTGGATATGACGCGTCCGGCGGTCGCCAAACACCTAAAGATACTGGAAGGCGCCAATCTGGTCGCCGTCCAATGGCAGGGCCGCGAAAAGCTGCATTTTCTCAATCCGGTGCCCATCAATGACATAACGGAACGCTGGATCGGTAAGTTCGAACGTTCGCGTTTGCAGGTGCTTTCCGATCTTAAGGAGACGCTTGAAACTGCACCCCCCTCAAAACCCAAAGGATAAACCTATGCCCGATAGCCGTTTTGTTTATGCAACCTATATTGCCACCACGCCGGAAAAGGTCTGGGAAGCCCTCATAACACCGGAATTTATCAAGGCCTATTTCTTCGGTGTGATTTTTGACACGGACTGGAAGCCGGGATCGCCGTGGAAAATCATAAAGCCAGATGGTCAGATCACGGATGCCGGCGAGGTTCTTGAAATTGAGCCCCCGCACCGTCTGGTCTTAAGCTGGCGCAGCGAACATATGCCCGACGCGAAGGCCGAGGGCTACAGCCGCTTTACTGCTGAAATCGAAGCCGCGGGTAACGCCACCAAACTGACCATTACCCATGAGATTGATGTGGAAAATTCCAAACTAATTGCCGGGGTTTCGGCTGGCTGGCCACGCATATTATCGAACCTGAAATCCTTGCTGGAAACCGGATCGGTCGTGTTATCGGCCAAATAGCCAACACCCTAATCGGAGACTATCCATGACACTTAGCTATTGTGGCGGCTGCGCGTGCGGCGCTATTCGCTTTGAAAGCCAGGCCGAGCCTGTCTTTTCAAACCATTGCCAATGCCGCGACTGCCAGCGTGAAAGCGGCACAGGCCACGGCTCTTATCTGACCTTCCTACGTAAGGATATGAACCTGTCCGGCCAGACCACCACATGGGAGATGGTGGCAGACAGTGGCGGAATAAAATCACGCCATTTCTGCGCAAAATGCGGCATGGCTGTTTATCTGAGCTTTGCTGACATGCCCGATTTTGTGGCCATACGCGCCGGCAGCCTCGACGATCCGGCTCAGTTTAAACCGCAGGTCGTGACCTATGCCCTGCGCGCACAAGATTGGGATAGGGTCGACCCAACCCTGAAGACATTCGACAAGATGCCGATTTAAAGATCGAGCCGCAGCTTAAGCCGCCCTGTTTCAAGGCTAGCCGCCGCTGGCCGCGACGGAACCCCATGAC
>JBAWDM010000252.1:0-2989 GCA_049590735.1 Asticcacaulis sp.
GGGCCGTCAAGGCCGTCGACGGCCACGACCACGCCAAAATCTCCGCCGCCATGCGCTGGGGCACCCAGCAGCAAAAGCCCGTCATGATTGCCTGTAAAACCGCCGTGTCGCGCCGCGCCGGTGACAAGGAAGGCGATAAGCACGGCCACGGCTACAATCTGATGGACGATGAAATCAAAGCCGCCCGCCAACATATGGACTGGATGGCGGCCCCCTTTACCCTGCCAGAAAACATCAGCAAGGCCTGGCTGGCAGCCGGTCGCAAGGGCACCAAGGTGCGCAAGGCCTGGGAAGCTGCCGCCAAGGCCAACTCTAAGGGTGCTGAATTGTCCGCGCTCATGTCAGGCGAACTGCCCGCCAACGCTTTTGAGGCGCTGGATGCCCACATTGCCGATGCTCTCGCCACCAAACCCGCCGATGCCACACGCTCTTGTTCGGGCAAGGCCTTGGCGGCGCTGACCCCCACCATCCAATCCATGATCGGCGGTTCGGCTGATCTGACGGGTTCGGTCAATACGCTGGTCAAGGGCATGGAGCCGTTTGATACACCTGACTATGCCGGTCGTTACGTCCATTACGGCGTACGCGAATTTGGCATGGCCGCCGCTATGAACGGTATGGCCCTCCACGGCGGCGTCATCCCTTACGCCGGCACCTTCTTTGTGTTTTCCGACTATAGCCGTCCGGCCATTCGTCTCGGCGCGCTGATGGGCGCCAAGGTGGTACACGTCATGACGCACGATTCCATCGGCGTTGGCGAAGACGGCCCGACCCACCAGCCGGTTGAGCATCTGGCCTCTTACCGCGCCATGCCCGGCCTGCATCTGTTCCGTCCCGCCGATATGGTCGAAGCCGCCGAAAGCTGGAAGGCCGCGCTTGAAGCCAGGGGCCCGTCCATACTGGTGCTGTCGCGTCAAAAGGTTCCGGCCGTGCGAACCTCTGAAAACTCTAAGGGTCGCGGCAATCTGACGGCCAAAGGCGCCTATGAACTCAGCCCCGCCAGCACAGACGCCAAGGTGACCATATTTGCGTCCGGCACCGAGGTCTCCATCGCCATCGCCGCCCAAAAAGAGCTTGAGGCCCAAGGCATCGCCACCCGCGTTGTCTCTACCCCGTCCTGGGATCTGTTTGACGCGCAGGACGCGGCCTATAAGGCCTCTGTCATCGGCAAGTCCCCCGTCAAAATCGCCGTTGAGGCCGCTATTTCGATGGGTTGGGAACGCTTTATCGGCATGGATGGCCATTTTGTCGGCATGACCGGATTCGGCGCTTCGGCCCCGGCCGATCGCCTGTTCAAAGAGTTCGGCATCACCGCAGACGCCGTTGTCGCGACCGCCAAGGCCGCCCTGTAATCGGCTTTTATCTCTAAAAAAGCGTCATCAAAAAGCGTTGCAGTGACCCTCACTGCGGCGCTTTTTTGCGGTCTGGGCGGAACTAAGGCTGCGTGTTACAAGTCTGACATCCGAAAGCCGCAGGCCTGCGTCACGCAGTTTGTGTGACCTGCCCTGTATGAGTTTATATTATGACCTCTGTATCATCTCCGTCTTCTGGCCTTACCTCTTGCGAGCCCGACACCGCCGCCGCGCCGCGCATTCTGGTCGTGGATGACGACAAAGACCTGCGCGAACTCATCAGCGATTTTCTGGGTCAGAACGGCTATACAGTGCACACAGCCGCACAAGGTCGCGACATGGACACGGTTCTGGCCGGCCGCGACATAGCGCTCATCGTGCTGGACTATATGATGCCCGGCGAAGACGGCCTGTCGATCTGCAAGCGCCTGAAGGAAACAGACGGCCCGCCAGTGATCATGTTATCGGCGCGCGGCGAGGAGATCGATCGCATTGTCGGCTTAGAACTGGGGGCCGACGACTATATGGCCAAGCCCTTTCATCCCCGCGAACTGCTGGCCCGCATCAGGGCGGTTCTGCGCCGTCAGGATGGTCACGCCGAAGGCCGTTCCCGACCCCTGCCCGTCTCGCATTTTTTCAACTGGCAGCTCGATAATATCAAGCGCATCCTGATCCGCCCCGATGGCGTGCAGGTCTCTTTGTCCAATGCCGAATTCGACCTGCTGCGTGTCTTTCTCGACCATCCGGGCCGCATCCTGTCGCGCGATCAGATACTGGACTTCCTGCATGGCCCCAACAGCGAAAGCTTTGACCGCGCCATTGATGTCCAGATCTCCCGCCTGCGCCGCAAGTTAAGCCTTGATCACGCCGACACGGCCGAAGACGACATCATCCGCACCATCCGTGGCATGGGCTACATGTTCAAACCCCTGAAATAGCCATGCCCAACCCGCCGCCCGCACCCCGTCGCCCGCCCTCAGGCCTGCCCATCTTCTGGCAGGTCATGGGTCTGGCTCTGGTCGTGCTGGTGCTGGCCCTTAGCATCAACATACTGACTGTCCTCAAAGCCCCTGAGCCCCCGCCGTCCGGCTATAGTCTCGATGAGGTGGCCACCGCCCTTAAGACCGGTCAGGTCAGGCTGCAAAACGGCCATAGCCTCAAGGCACAAACCCTGAGCAGCCGCCCGTCATTTGAAACACGCGCCGACCCGCATGATCAAAGCGGACGCAGGCAGGCCATGGAAGCCGTTCTGGCCGCGCGTCTGGCCAGTGAGCTTCAGGTGGCGCCTGAGATGATCACCTTACGGTTTGCCCCGCGCCCCGATTTTTATATGCGCGGCACCCTTAGAAATAATGTGCCACGCGTCTCTGCCGACACAAACGGGCCACACACAAACGCAGCACATGGCCCCGACCCGCTCAATTTTGACCTGAATAATGAACGCAACCGCATCACCTATCCGCCGTTTAATGTGGCCCTGAAACTGTCCAACGGCACCTATCGCGTCATCACCGCCCCCAAGGCGTTAATTGAGCCCTGGCAGGAACGCCTGCTGCTGGGGTTCGGCCTCACCGCCCTGCTCATTCTGCCTCTGGCCTGGCTATTGTCGCGGCAACTGGCCCGCCCGATCATCGCCC
>JBAWDM010000253.1:0-7547 GCA_049590735.1 Asticcacaulis sp.
CTTTACGCCGATTGATAAAAACCTGCATTTTGTCATGCTGGATCAGCCCGAAGCCTTTGCGCAGGCGCTCGAAAACGCTCTCAAATAGAAAAAGCAAGGGCGGCGTTCGCTAACCGAATGCCGCCCTTATATTTATTTACGGCCCATATTCTTATCGGCCCATTGTAGAAAGCTGGCCACATTCGGCCCGTCAGTATGGCCGCCGACATGTTGCCGCCAGGCCAGTTGCCCGTCCAGCATATCAGTAAGCGGTGGCGGCATGACGGCGGTTTTGTAGTCATTGCCGACCCCCAGATCCTTGGCACCCAGCAGCTTCCAGACCGAGCCTGCGGCTACGGTGGCCATGTAGCTCCCTTGCTGATCCAGCCATTTGGCATCCCCCTCCTTGGGTATGCCATAGGAGATAAAGATCAGACGAGGGGCGGCTAAGGCAATCAGTTGATGCGAATCGACCGGAATGTCACCGGCATTCATCGGGCCGCCATATTTCAGGAAATTGCCCGCCATCCAGTGATATTCGCCGGTCCCGGTCAGGCTTTCGACCGCCTCACCGAAATTACGGCGATGCGGCTTGGCACCCCCTTCACCGGATGAGCCGATCAGGCCCATATAGAAGCGCTGATCAAAGGCCATCGTCACCAGGGCCGCCTTGCCGTAACGCGAGACACCTTCGATGCCGATATGCGCCTTATCCACTTCGGGTCGGGTCGCCAGATAGTCATAGACCTGACCCGCCCCCCAGGCCCAGGCGCGCAAGGCACCCCAGTCATCGGGTTTGCGCGGCTCACCCTTATTGACCAGACCAATAATGCCTTTGGTCAGGCCTGCGCCATTATCGGCCTGATAGCTGGTGGGATCGAGCACAACCACGCCCCAGCCATCGGCCACCAGTTGCGTCAGGCGCTCAGTATTGGACTTCTGCGCAGAGGCAAAAAAAGCCGCCATACGTGGATCCATGTCCTTAGGCGGGGCAGGCGGTATCTTAGGGGCCGGGAACTGTGCCGCACCCCATGAATACATGACCAGAACCGGCACAGGGCCTTTTACATTTTGTGGCAGTATCAACATGGCCTGAATATCGACCTTAATGTCAGGGGTCGCCGTATTGTCCACATGGCCAATCAAACGAGAGGCCACAATGGGAATATCCCCCAAAGTCTCGGCATCTGTCTCATCGACACGCCAGGTTGCGTTTGGCACATGGGCGGGCACGCGACCCACGACTTCGCGCTCAAAGGCCTCGACGATTTCCGGCCGGCGCTTCTGCCACCACTGCTGCGGCGTTGTGACCTTTTGGCCATTATTAAGCGTCAAAATTTCCGGCCAGTCCGGATAGGGATTGGCCTTGGATTCATCGTAATTAGCATGGTCGGGGGCTTTTTCGTCACCGTTCGGGCCGGGCCGCAAGGTCTTTATATTCAACTGATCCATCATATTCTGATGGTCTTGTTCCGCCGTCCAGTCTTTTGCGCTTGCTGGTAGCGCTAACAGATTCAGCGCCATAACCAGTCCGACAACCACCTTCATCTCAACTCTCCCTGAAAAGCGGCGCTTAGCCTGCGCCTTAGCGGAACAGTGTCATAAAATACCGTTATCGAGAAGGCCTTAAAAACAGGCGGAACGGATCACCAGCGCAAAAAATAGCGGCCAAGCCAGGCGCTCAGGTTCGTCATAATCAAAAGTCCCATGCCGTAAAAGACCAGCAGATAGATGGGGGAGTCCATATTACACCGCAGCGCATAGGCGGACGCCATCAATGAGGATACGGCCAGCCCGCTCATAGCCGCCAACGCAACCGGATGCGAACTGGCGCTTTTGCGCAACCAGAACCGCCACAACAGCACAAGACCAACCGTGCCACCGCACAGAATGGTGGTAAAACAAACCGGGCCGCCACCATCGAGTTGCTGATGTGTGATCTCAGGACTATTCGTCATGAGGCCAATGATCGTGCCTGTCAAAATGACTCCAAAGCTCACCATAACAGGCAGAAGATACACGCCCTTCATCTGACCCTCAGGCCGCGTCAGCCGGGCCACCGCTGCAAGCGCGCAGACACCCAATCCCAAAAAGAGTAGGGGTTTGACAATGGGCATCAAATGGCCGGGCCAGACGCCTTTGGTCATGGCCATAATCTCAGGCCGAAAACCGCAGAGAACATATATATAGATATAGGCCAGCAAAAGTCCGGCAACCGCCCCTGCCCACAGTCGGTCATTGCGCAGGGGGTGCACCGGTCGCAAATTATCTGTCAGATGATCTATCATATCATGCTTAGGTTCAGTCATCAGCGACCTCCCCCTTATTGAGGCTAATCAGGCTCTGCAATTTTTTCATGCCCCGGTGAACGGAAACCTTAATCGTTGCTGTCTTCTTGCCGGAGCGGGCGCCCACCTCTTCGGCGGTCAATCCATCCAGCTTTTGCAGCCGGATATGATCCGCTTGATCCTTAGGCAGCTGTGCCAGCAAAACCGCGACATCACGATGCGCCAGTTCAGTCGGCAGGTCACCGACCAGGCCCAGTTCGTCGGTCAGTTCAACATGCACGCGTCGTCCGGACTTACGCACATAGTCGATCAGCTTATGGCGCGCCACAGCTGCAATCCAAGGCATAAAGGCCGCGTTGGCATCATAGGTGTGCCGCTTTTCATGCAGACTAAGCAAGGTCATTTGTACCAGATCTTCTATATCGCCCCCTCTCAGACGGCGCTAAAAATACGACAAAAGCCACGGGCGCAGGGCCTGAAGCAGGGCCCGATAAGCCCTGGCATCACCATCTTGCGCCTGACGCATCAGGGCCTGCCATTCATCTGTTCTATACGTTGACATGGTCGTGAAGGTTACACCCGGGCCTGAAGACACATCGACTATCCAGCCTTCCTAACCTAAAGCCAGACGGGTCGCCATAAATGAATTTTGCGGAATAAAAAAAGTTTAGCGCTGTAAAGCGGGTGCAAAAGCAGGCAATTGTGGCTGGAAATATCCGGCCTGCGGTAATATGGCACTTGTACACAAGACAAGCCTGCCGGGGTGTGTTAAGACAACGGACAACGCAAAACATATTGCGACACGACCGAAATTCGCCATCCGGGGAGCGAAATAAGCCTATGTCGACCGTTCAGACCCTTTCCGAACAAATCTATACACGTGTCAGAGACCGTATTATTTCCGGTAAGTTGCCGACCGATAAGGCCATAGGTCAGGACGCGCTGGCCAGTGAGCTGGGGGTTAGCAAGATTCCTCTGCGCGAAGCCTTTGCGCGCCTCGAACAGGATGGGTTATTGCTCTATATGACCAATCGGGGCTTTTTTGTCCGCCCCCTGTCAAGCGAAGGCTTCGAGGAAGTTTATGCCTTGCGCCTTAAGATCGAGCCCGAAGCCGTCGCGCTGGCTTCAACCCTGGCTACCGACAAAGACCGGCACATAGCCTTGCTTCATCTAAACTTGCTGAATAAGGCCTATGTGCCGGGTAGGCCGGTAAACGGTCAACTGAACCGCAATTTCCATATGGCTCTGGTGCAGCCCATAAGGCGTCCTATGACCATTCAGATTATTGAACGGCTGAATATCGCCTCCGAACGCTATGTGACCGGGCATTTGCAGCCGGTCGAGTGCGGCGGGCGGGCACATGACGAACATACGGCGCTTTACGACCTGTGGGCCGCCGGCAAGGATGATGAGGTCGCCGCCCTCATGCATCAGCATATCAACGCAACCCTGCAAGACATGCGCAGGCAGTTACACGCGCACAAGGCGGAGGCGATGGCCTGATCCGCTATCGGCCCTAAACCGGCTAAGGCTTAACCGGCAACGCTTTTTTCCATGCCTCCAAAGCCAGCTTCGCCATCCAGGGCAACAAGGCCAGCAACACAAAAGATGCGATCAGAGGGGGCGACATAATGCCAGACAGGCTGTCGAGCCGTGCCAGTTGCGTACCGGCATTTACATACACAATCGTCACCAGCAACATGCCAATCTGGCTGACCAGATAAAAGGTGCGCGTGCGGATAGGCGTCAGCCCCATGACCAGATTGACCATGAAATAGGGAAAAACAGGGATCAGGCGCAGCGAAAACAGGTAAAATGCGCCGTCGCGTTCCATACCTTCATTCATCGTACGCAACTTATCGCCAAATCGCTTCATCAGCCTGTCGCGCAGCAAATATCTTGATGCCCAAAACCCCAGTGTCGCCCCGATAGATGAGGCAAAGGACACCACAATCACCCCCTCAGTAAACCCCAGCAACGCCCCTGCCGCCAGAGTCAGAAGCGCCATCACCGGCAGGCATAGGGCACCTGCCAGACAATAAACCATGAAAAAAGCAACGCCGAACCCGAAAGGATGTTGATCACGTATGGCCAAAAGATCATTCAGACTGGATTTCAGCGCTGGCAGCGACAGGCTATTGTGCAGTCCGAACGCCAAGACTATCCCCGCCATGACCACGAGTAAGGCCCATAGATGACTCTTTTTCACAGCCATAGTCTTTGCCTCAGATTGAACGGCGCAATCAGCCGTGCTGGCCCTGACGGTATTGATCCGAACCCCCGGCCTGGGGCGCGGTCACGGCAATACCGGCATCGCCGTATTCCTTAAGCTTATTGCGCAGGGTGCGGATCGAAATGCCCAATATATTGGCCGCGTGTGTACGATTGCCGAAACAGTGGCTCAGCGTATCCAAAATCAGCTTCTGTTCAACTTCCGCCACAGTCGAGCCGACAAAGGTGCGGGCGGCCGATTCCGCCGCCAGTGATATGCGGCCGACATAGTCCGAACCAATGGGGGCTACCGGATTGAGCGGCTGACCGTCCGGCAGACGAATGGCTTCGGCATCAATTTCATTGCCGGACGACAGCAAAACGGCGCGGTGCATGGCGTTTTCCAGCTCACGCACATTGCCCGGCCACGGATGCGCCTGCAGGCGGCGCTTGGCCTCCAGCGAAATGGGCTTTAAGGCAATGGCATTGGCTTCTGAATATTTCTTGGCGAAATGTTCCGACAACGCCAGAATATCCGCCGGCCGTTCGCGTAATGGCGGCAGGGCCAGATTGATCACATTTAGCCGGTATAAAAGATCTTCGCGGAAACTACCGTCCTTGACCGCCGCCGCCAGATCGCGGTTAGAGGTGGCCAGAATGCGGATATTGACCGGTACAGGTTTAGAGCCACCGACACGATCAATGACGCGTTCTTGCAAGGCACGCAGCAATTTGGCCTGCAGGCGCGTATCCATTTCCGAAATTTCGTCCAGCAGCAATGTGCCGCCATCGGCTTCTTCAAACTTGCCGATGCGTCTGGCCATAGCGCCGGTAAAGGCCCCTTTTTCATGGCCGAACAGCTCAGACTCAAGCAGATTATCGGGAATGGCCGCGCAGTTGACCGAGATAAACGGCCGCGTAGCCCGCTTGCTCTTTTCATGCAGATAGCGCGCCATCACCTCTTTACCGACGCCGCTTTCGCCGGTGATCAGGATGGAGGCATCAGAGCCCGCCACCTGATCCGCCAGTTTCAGCACCACCTGCATGGACGGATCAACCGTCACCAGAGGCCGTGAGTCATCGGATACTGCCGCCAGAACAGCAGCAATCAGTTCGGCATCGGGCGGCAGAGGAATAAATTCCTTTGCCCCTTGTGAGATCGCATAGGCCGCCTTGCGCGGATCAGGATTGACGCCGCAGGCCACGACCGTCACAAAAATATGCTCGCGATCATTATTATCAATCAGCGTTTTGATATCCAGCTCATAGTCAACCATCAACAGATCGGCGCCCTGGCCTTTCCGTAAGGCCTCGGTGGCCTGAGCGCAGGTTTCGACATGGGCCACTTTTGCGCCGGTATCCATCGCCATCTTGACGGCGACGGAGAGCTGACCGCTCAATTTTCCAATAACCAACAGTCTCATAACGCTAATTCCCTGCATCTTCGGATTTGATGATTTCTGTCATGGTCACACCCAGACGATCATCGACCACCACCACCTCGCCGCGTGCGACAAGACGGTTATTCACATAAATATCAATCGCTTCGCCGACCTTACGATCCAGCTCAAGCACACTGCCCTGCCCCAGTTTCAACAGTTGCGACACCGACATATAGCTCTTGCCCAGTACCGCCGAAATATTGACCGGCACATCGAAAACCGGCGCCAGATCCGCCGCCGACTTATCGTGTTCGTCATCGCTTACGGTAGCGGCAGCGCCGTCACCGAAATCTTCCAAACCTAACTCATGCTCGGCCATGGCCATTTTCCTTTGACGACAGGCCACACGAAGGTGCAGCCCGTGACGTCCTAATGTTGCGCCTCATGCGTGCGCGATTGGTGATAGGCTTCACTTTCGAGAGCCTGATTCAAAGCCTGTTCAAGTGTTTCAAACACGCTTTGCGGATTATATTCGGCGCGTCCGTCACTCCAGACGATCTCAAAGGCCCCCTTAGGCAGGGCCGGATTGTCACGGAACTGAATGGCGCCGGTGAAACCGCTCATCATGGCAGCTTCGTTAGCGGCGGCCTTTAGGGCCTCATCCGGTGCATTGACATGCAGAACCAGACGCGCCGTGACCTCGATTTCCTGATGTATGGCATCCAGAGCCGCCGTCAGGGGGGCTTGCGGAAAACGATCCAGCGCCTCGGCGGCGATTTTGCGGGCGCACATCAAAGCCAGAGCCACCGACCCCGCCTTGTGGTTATGAATAGCCTCCGTCAACCCGCCAAGACCCTGCTGCGCTGCATCGGCCAAAGCCTGCAAGGCGGCCGCTTGCGCCATTTGCGCCCTGGCCATAGCCGAGGCCTCGCCTTCGGCATGCGCCTTCACGCGAATGGCTTCCATCTCTTCGGGCAGATAGAATTTTTTCTCTCTGGGCGCTTGCGACGACACAACATCGCCCTTGTCACCAAAGACGGTGCCAAACTCAAAGCGTTTATGAACGGTCTGGGTCATGACAATGGCACTTTCATTTTGGGTGCGCTAACGCTGTACTTCCTGAGCAACATTGTCTTGAGCGAAGTGAAACTGGCGTGAACATTCTTAATAAATAAGCTCATCATCGCCTCCCTGACCGGCCAGCATGATTTCGCCCTTGGTCGCTAGATCCTTGGCCACCTGCACCATCGACATTTGCGCCGCATCGACATCCTTAAGGCGCACAGGACCCATGCTTTCCATATCGTCACGCATGATCTTGGCGGCCCGTTCCGACATGTTCGACATAAACATATCACGCAGGGAATCCGACGCGCCTTTGAGCGCCAGTGTCAACTGATCGCGCTCAACGGCCCGCAGCAGGGTTTGCACACCGCCCGGATCCAGCTTGGACAGGTCTTCAAACACAAACATCAGGGCGCGGATGCGTTCTGCCGATTCCCGGTTGCGTTCTTCCAGCGCGGCTACAAAGCGGCTTTCGGTCTGGCGGTCAAAATTATTAAAGATTTCCGCCATCAATTCATGGCTGTCGCGCTTACTGGTACGCGCCAGGTTTGACATGAATTCAACCCGCAGGGTTTGTTCAATCTTATCGAGAATTTCACGCTGCACCGGCTCCATACGCAGC
>JBAWDM010000254.1:0-2687 GCA_049590735.1 Asticcacaulis sp.
GTTATGTTGTGGCTGGATGCCCTGGGCTTGGCCGCTTATGCCGTGTTGGGGGCGGCCAAGGCGCTTAATTTTGGTGTCGTGCCTTTTACGGCCATGATTATGGGCGTTTTGACGGCGACCTTTGGCGGCATTATCCGCGATGTTCTGGCCGGCGAACCCAATCTGTTGCTTCAGAGGGAAATCTATGTGACGGCAGCCCTTTTGGGGGCGGGTTTATTTGTGGTTCTAAAGGCCTTTGGTCTGCCCTTCTGGCTGGCGGCGGCACCGGCTTTTTGTGCGGCACTGGCGCTACGTTCGGCGGCGATTCGCTTCAATCTGCGTCTGCCCAGTTTTTCAGGCAAATCTTAGGTTTGGCACGTTAGGATTTTAGGGCCGCATAGGCGCGTTCCGCCATCTCCCAGTCTTCGGGTGTGTCGATATCAACCACCTGTGCGCGCGGCAATATGATCGGCGCAGCCAGAGGCGAAAAGAGAATTTCGGCCTTAAGCCAGGCCTCACGCCATCCCCAATAAAACTGCGCGGCATCATGATAGGCCTCTTCCAGATCCTGCGAGCGGGTGGTGCGATTCTCCGGCCAGAACATGTCGACCGTGCCTTCCGGCGTCAGTTTCAGGGCGCGCTGAATCGGAAAAGCATAGGATGTCACCGAAAAAGCAAAGCGTTTGCCCGGCATTTGCAGCCTGTCCCAGCCTTCTTTCAGGCGTTCGGGATCGAGAAGCGGCGCGGTCGCATAGATGCAGCAGGCGGCGTCATAAACCTCACCCTGTGCGGCCAGTTCATCTAAGGCATGGCGCACGACGGCATCCGTACCGGCATGATCATTGGCCAGATCGGCAGGACGTATAAAGGGGGTGTCTGCGCCAAATGTTCGTGCCACTTCGTTGATTTTGGCATCATCGGTTGAGACAATAATTCGGTCAAACAGGCCTGAGGCCTGCGCGGCCCTGATGGAATAGCTGATCATCGGCTGACCGAAAAACGGCTTAATGTTTTTGTGCGGAATGCGTTTTGAACCGCCACGTGCGGGAATAACAGCCAGCTTTTTCATGACAGCTCCACAGGGTTCAGGGTGGTCAAATTCCCCGATTCGTCTGTTACGATTTTCACTTGGGTTTTGCTAATTTGCGATTAAGGCTTAGGCTTATTCTTTTTTGACCCGAAAGGCCGGCATGCGCCGCTTATGGATACGAACCGAAGCCTCTGCTGAGATCGGCATGGGTCATTTTATGCGCTGTTTCGCGCTCGCTGAGGCGGCGCGTCTGCGTGGACATGAGGTGACTTTTTTGTTGAACGCGGTCACACCCGCCATTCAGGCGCGTCTGGAAGCGATCGGGGCAGGGGCGCGGATCATGAACGGCGCCTTGGCGCAGGATGGCAATTTGCTGGCCGGGCTTGAGGCCGGTGACTGGCTTTTGCTCGACAGTTATCAGGTGGATGAAGCCTATCTGATGGCGCAAACAGGTGGGGCCAAATTGGCCGTGGTCGATGATCTGGGGGCGCTTTCAGGGTATGACTGTGATCTGATTATAAATCCGGCATCCTCGGCACAGGCAAGGGATTATGCCCCAAAAACCAAGGCAAGCCTGGCGTTGGGGACGGAGTATGCCCTGATCCGGCGTGAATTTACCCGCCCGTATGACGTGGACACGCGCGCCCCCTTTGTGACCCTGACCTTTGGCGGTAGCGATCCGGCAGGCTTAAGTGCGCCCTGTGCGCAAAGCCTGCATGAGGCCTTGCCGGATATGCTGATACGGCTCATTTCCGGCCCGGTTCATGTGCATTTAGAGGCTTTGTTGGCGTTAGAACAAAAGTTAGACCGGCTAAAAATCATCGTGTCGCCGTCTGGCCTGGCGCAGGTTCTGGCGGGCAGCGCGCTGGTGGTGACGGCGGCGGGCGGCAGTGTCGCAGAGATCGCTGCTGTGGGGCTACCGGCGCTGGTTCTGGTTGTCTATGACAATCAGGCCGCCATTTTAGACGCCTGCCCCTATCCGGTTATCGATGTACGAACGGGTTTGCCAGATGATCTGGGGGCGCGGGTCACGGGTATGCTGGCAGATAAGCGGGGTCTGGTAGATATGGCAGCGCGGGCGCATGCGTCCTATGACGGGCGCGGGACGGCGCGGATTTTGGATATTATGGATAAAAAATGACAAACCCCATAACCTTAGGCGGACGTGATACGTATATAGGGTGTGAAGGAGAACTATATGAGCAAATCTGATCTGGGTTTTGACCTGACGCCACCCACGCCGGAACAAATTGCGCAACTGGCGGCGCATCTTGATCCCGAAGCGCGCCGCATTCTGCTGGATCATGGCACCGAAGCGGCTTTTTGCGGCCAGTTCACCGAATATGAGCAGGACGGGACCTATGTGTGCAATCTGTGCGCCCTGCCGCTTTATGACAGCCACACCAAGTTTCATTCGCGCTCTGGCTGGCCCAGCTTTTATCAGGGCATAGATAAGGATCACATCCGCAATATTGTCGATAGGTCTTATGGCATGACGCGGATTGAAATTCGCTGCGGGCGTTGTGACTCCCATCTGGGCCATGTGTTCGAAGACGGCCCCAAGCCGACAGGTTTGCGTTACTGCCTCAATTCCGTGGCGATGGATTTCATCCCCGAAGGTGAGCCTCTGCCGGATTTGTTAGGACGTGGTGCCCCCGAAGGTGAGCCGATCAAAACC
>JBAWDM010000255.1:0-11902 GCA_049590735.1 Asticcacaulis sp.
GCTTGGCGGCCTGAATTGCCCCGCGCCTGCCGGCAGGCCCGCTGCCTATGACGACCAGATCGTATTGATACATACCGACGCCCCCGTCCGCGTTGCTAACTCGCAACCGATGACGCAATGCAGCATAGATTGGGCTTATAATCCAGTGGATTTAGGCAAGGCTCATGCAGCCTTACAAACTTTCCATGAACCGGCAAGACTCGCCCAGCGAAGGCGCTACGATTTCATCATCGCGCATGACGACCTTGCCACGGATGATGGTCGCCTTAGGCCAGCCGGTTACCTCCATGCCATCAAAGGGCGTCCAGCCGCTGCGGGTGCGCATGTCGGCATGACGCAGGACACGTTTGTGGTTCAAATCCACCAAGGTCACATCGCCGTCAAAACCTTCGGCCATGCGGCCCTTATTCGCCACACCAAAGACGCGCTGCGCCCCCGCAGACGTCAGATCCACCAGACGTTCCAGCGACAAACGGCCATTGGCGACATGGTTGAGCATGACCGGCAACAGGGTCTGCACACCCGGCATGCCCGATGGCGAGGCCGGATAGGGCTTGGCTTTTTCTTCGAGCGTATGGGGCGCGTGATCTGAGCCCAGAACATCGGCAATGCCGCTTGTAATGCCGTGCCACAGGCCGTTGACGTGGTATTGATCGCGGATCGGTGGATTCATCTGCGCCAGGCCTTTGAGGCGCTCATAGGCCTCTGGCGCCACCAGAGTCAGGTGCTGGGGCGTCAATTCGACCGTGGCAATGTCCTTATTGTCGGCCAGAAATTCGATTTCTTCCTTGGTGGTGACATGCAGGACATGGATGCGTTTGCCGGCTTCGCGCGCCAGTCGCACTAAGCGATGCGTCGATTGAATGGCCGATTGGGCATCACGCACATAGTCATGGCTGGTCCAGTCGCCTTCGCGGGCCAAGGGTCTACGCTCGGCCAGACGGTATTCGTCTTCGCTGTGGAAGGTGGCGCGGCGATTGACGTTTTTCAGCACATTGGCCACGCCTTCGTCATCGGCAATCAGTAGCGTGCCAGTCGAGGCCCCCATAAACACCTTAACACCGCAGCAGCCCTTAAGGCGCTCCAGCTCAGCCAGTTCATGCACATTTTCATGCGTGCCACCCACATAGAAGGCATGGTCGCAGTGCATACGGTGATGCGCGCGCGCCAGCTTATCGGCAAAGGCGTCCGGATTTGTGGTCGTCGGGTTGGTGTTAGGCATCTCAAAGACCGCCACAACCCCGCCCATAACGGCACATTGCGACCCCGTCTCCAAGTCTTCTTTCCATTCCAGCCCCGGTTCACGGAAATGCACCTGCGTGTCGATCACGCCCGGCATAGCCAGAAGACCCGTCGCGTCAAACACGTCCGCCGATGAGGCCTGAGACAGATCGCCAAAGGCCGCAAACTTGCCGCCCGTTATGCCAATATCGCCCTTACCGCGCCCCGCATGATTGATGATATCGGCATTACGAATAATGAGGTCAAAATTCCTGGGCATGGGGGCACCTTTTTGTTAGTAAATATTTTGGGTAGTTTACCGCTCACGGGGCGCTCATGGCAAGCGCACAGAGTGCGATTGATTTTTAATGGCCCGCTAAGCTGCGCTCGATCTTAGAGGCGACATGATCAATCGACAGATCCAGCATATGACAGGCCTTCTGATTGAGCCTGGGATCAATGGCGCGAATATCAGCAAGGGAACGTGGGCCACGTATAAGATGAACATGCGCGTCATCGGGGATGTTTCGTTCATCGCCGGGGCCCAAAAGGCCAAAGCTGGGCACACCAGCGGCGGCTGCCAGATGCAGCCATATCTCATCATTGCCGACAAACAGGGCAGCGTTTTTCAGAGCCGCATAGGCATTCAGGAGGGATTGATCGCCCGTCACCTCAAAGGCCTGAGATTTGGACGTGGCCATAGATAGGGCCAGCATGGTTTCGTGATCGGCGGCACCCCCCATGACCAGTAAGCGGTGCTTGGCCAGAGGGCCATTTTCGCGCAGTAACCGCGCCGCCAGAACAGCAAACCGCTCCGTTGGCCACCGCCGCCCCAGCCATGACGCACCGGGCGCCATAACGATATAGGGCTCTGAGTTTTTACCGCCCTCAATCTGGCTGCGCACCCTGGCGATGCGGCCTGGTGACAGGCGTAAATCGGGCGCGACATCCGCAAGTGTCAGACGAAGCGCCGAACATATCTGCGTCAGGGCATCGCCCTTAGCATTGGGATTATAGGTGAAGCGGGTTCTGGCCTTCATCATGCGCGATAACAGGCTGGGCCCGATATCGATACATAAACCCCACCGGCGCTGGCTGAGTTCATTGAGCGCACCCAGCGCCTTCAGACGAAATAAGGCGCCATCAAAGACTTGTAACTCATCGACAAACTGATCATCTTGGAAAAGTCCGGCAGAGGCAGATGTGGTGGCCAGCGTTATGCGCGCATGCGGGATTTCCTGCTTGAGGCGCGCAATCAGGCCACCCATGCGCAAGGTTCGGGCGGGCTCACATAAGGCCAGCAAAAGAATCGGAAACCCTGCCTTCATACTAACTGTCTAATCTCATTTGTTGCCATAGCAAGACCAGTTCAATGCCCCACCCCAACATGCGCCACCCCAATAAAATATGCGCCCTGCCCAACCGTGCCGTCATTGCGATCACCGGCCCGGACTGGGCCGGCTTTCTGAAAGGGCTGTGCACCGCCCATATCGAACTGCTCAAAGATGAGGTCGGCCAGTCACAGTTTCATAGACTGCACTACGGGGCATTTTTACGGCCACAGGGCAAACTTATTTGTGATGTCCTGCTGCATGCCGTCGGCGTGGATGATATCCGGCTGGATGTGCCATGGGTGATGCGCGACGAACTACTGTCCAAGCTCAACATGTATCGCTTGCGGGCCAGGGTCAGCATTGCGGCTTTGGATGTGCCGGTCAGTGTGTCTTTTGCGGGCGACCTGCCCGATGATTTCATGGCCGACCCCAGACAATCAATCATTGATTCAAAATTCGGCTTTGCCTATAGCCCACGGGAGGCGACAGCGTATGAGCACGAATGGCGGCAGTTTCGGTATCAAAACGGCCTCAGCGATCCCGGCGTCGATTTCGCCGCCGATGCACTGTATGCCATCGATGCCAATCTCGACCTGCTAAATGCCATCGACTTTCATAAGGGCTGCTATGTCGGGCAGGAACTGACCTCACGCATGAAGCGGCGCGGTCAGATCAAGAACCGCATCCTGCCCTTTCGATATACAGGTGCGCCACCGCAAGCGGGCGCTGAGGTTTTGAATGGCGATAAACGCGCCGGTGAGGTTTTGGCGGCTGCTGACGGATATGGGCTGGCGCTCATGCGTATTGACAGGCGCGAAGGCGATTTGACAAGTCAGCAGACGGCCTTAAAGCTGATTATACCGGACTGGCTGGCCACAGCCTTGCCCGCAATCGCCGTGGAATAACCTCATCCAACACATGAGGCAGCGTATGAAATATTATTTTCTTTCAAGGACTTCTTTATATGTGTGACATTACGCGCTGTCCATGGCCTAAGACCGATCCGCTTTACTGCGCCTATCATGACGAAGAATGGGGCGTGCCGGAATATGATCCGCGCGCCCTGTGGGAAAAACTAGTCTTAGATGGTTTTCAGGCCGGCCTGTCGTGGATCACTATCCTGCGTAAACGCGAAGCCCTGCGCGCTGCTTTTGCCGGTTTTGATCCGGATAAGGTTGCCCGTTTTGATGAGGCCGACATTGAGCGTCTGATGAATGACGCCGGCATTATCCGCTCACGCGCCAAGATCACGGCAGCGATCGACAGTGCCCGCCTTACGCTGGATTTGCGTGACAAGGGTATATCCTTCACGGATTTCATCTGGGACATTCAAGGTCACAAGCCACAGATCAATCATTTTGAATGGGGCCAGATACCGACCCAGACCAAGACCTCCGAAGACCTGGCCAAAAAGCTGAAAAGTCAGGGCTATAAATTCTGCGGGCCGGTGATTGTCTATGCCTTCATGCAGGCGGTCGGCATGGTCAATGATCACACCCTTGCCTGTTTCCGTCACGCCGAGGTTGCTGAGTTGATGAAAACACGTTAGCAGTAATTCCATAAGATAAGTGCCTGCCGGAACCGGCAATCAGCGTTTGTTTTGGGTATGTTTGGCTCGCTGTTTTTGTGCTTTATTCTGCCCGTGTTAATTTCTGAAATCGTCATGCTGGTTTTTTACGTCACCGATGGTACGCCCCATGCCAACCGTTTTGGTAATGACCCCAAGGGTCGCGGCCTGACGATTCCTACACAGGATGTAGTGTCAACGGACGGAATCGCGTAATAGCTATTTCATGGCTGATTTTCATTTTGAATCGACACGGATCGGGCGTGTTTGCGGCGTCGACGAAGCCGGACGCGGGCCATGCGCAGGACCGCTTTGTGTGGCGGCCGTCATTCTTGATCCGACGCGTCTGCCCGAAGGAATCACGGATTCCAAAGCCTTGAGTGAAAAACGCCGTTTTGAGCTGGAGCCGCAGATCAAGGCCAGTGCTATCGCCTGGTCGGTCATTACCATGACCACTGAGGACATAGACAGGCTCAACATTCTTGGGGCTACGCTGCTCGGCATGAAACGCGCCGTCGAAGCCCTTACCCCCGCCTGCGATCACGCCCTGATTGATGGCAATCGCTGCCCCGAACTGAGCATGCCGGCAATGGCTATCGTCAAGGGCGATTCCCGGTCGCTGTCGATTGCGGCAGCCTCTATTCTGGCCAAGACGGCGCGCGACCGCATCATGATTGAGCTGGATGAACTCTACCCTGTCTATGGGTTTAAAAAGCACAAGGGCTATCAGGCGGCAGGTCATATTGAGGCCCTGCGCACACATGGGCCCTCACCCGTCCATCGCATGAGCTGGGCCACAATCCGTGAGTTGCACGTCTGTGTGGGGGCTTAAGGCTAGCAAAAGTGAGTCTTTTCGGACTCACCCTCTAAAAAATGAATCCGTCGATTCACCGACGTGGTTAATTTAACCCATCATTAACCGCAAAACGATTCTAGTCATTGGATTCAGGGGCTTAAGCTTCTGCGGCCTGAAAACAGGCCTGAAACGTTCAGTGTCAGAAGGATCTTCACCTTGCGCAAATCGACTACCATTCAGATGCCCGCCGCGCCGCAGGCGAATGTGAAACTCGACACGATTCATCTGGGCGAATGCGTTGAGGTATTGAAAACCTTGCCTGACAATAGCGTCGATCTGGTGTTTGCTGATCCGCCCTATAATCTTCAGCTTGGCGGCGACTTGCTGCGTCCCGATAATTCCAAGGTCGATGCGGTCGATGATGACTGGGACCAGTTCGCCAGCTTTGAGGCCTATGACAAATTCACCCGTGAATGGATGCGTGAATGCCGCCGCGTCCTCAAGGATGATGGCGCCATCTGGGTGATCGGCTCCTATCACAATATCTTCCGGCTGGGCGTAGCCATGCAGGATATGGGCTTTTGGGTGATGAATGATGTCATCTGGCGCAAGGCCAATCCCATGCCCAATTTCAAGGGCACCCGCTTTACCAATGCCCACGAAACCCTGATCTGGGCTACCAAGGCCAAGGGCCAGAAGCGCTATACGTTCAATTATGATGCGCTGAAAGCCTTTAACGAAGACACCCAGATGCGTTCCGACTGGTCAATTCCGTTATGTACCGGCGATGAGCGCCTGAAAGATGAGAACGGTAATAAGGCCCATCCGACACAAAAGCCTGAAGCCCTGCTGTATCGCGTTCTGCTGGCCTGCTCAAAACCCGGCCATGTCGTCTTAGATCCGTTTTTTGGCACTGGCACCACGGGCGCTGCCGCCAAGCGCCTGGGCCGTCACTATATCGGCATTGAGCGCGATCCCACTTACAAAAAAGTGGCCACTGATCGCATTGCCCGCGTTGTTCCGGCCACAGCCGATGACCTCAAGGTCATGGGCTCAAAAAAATCTGAGCCACGCGTGCCGTTTGGCGCGCTGGTCGAAGCAGGCCTGATCCATCCCGGCGATACGCTGTACTGCCCCAAGGGTCTGAAAACCGCCCGTGTACGTGCCGATGGTTCGCTTATTCATGGCGAACTGACCGGCTCTATTCACAAGATGGGCGCCATGATGGAACAGGCCCCGGCCTGCAATGGCTGGACATACTGGCGCTTTAAGACCGATGCTGGCCTGAAGCCCATCGACGATCTGCGCTCACGCGTCCGCGCCGATATGAATTAAGGGGACATGCGCTCAAGCAGCGAAGCGGTAGCGCAACTCAAAAGTCCCTGATTAGTTAAACAGGTCGGATTGCGGGGTTTGACCTATATGCTTCAACGCCTTGGCAAAGACTGTAGGCAAGGCTTTTTCGGTCATGGCCATGAGTTGCCAGTCATTATGCTGGCGCAACAGGTTTTGCGCTTCATCCTCGGACAGATGCGCCACCCATACCTCTTGCGTTAGGGCAAAATGGGTGAAGACATGTTCATAACTGCCCGTCACCGCAAATTGAGCGGATAAGGGCGGCGTCACCTCTGCCTCTGCATAAGGCTCTGATCGCCACTGCGTATGCGGCAAGCCCAACATGCCGCCCAGCAACCCTTTATCGGGTCGGCGCTCAACCACAACCCCATCGCCGATCAGCATAACGAACACCACACCATACCGTCTGGGCTTGAGTGTCTTAGCCAATTTCACCGGAAAACGTTCCGACTCTCCCCGCTTAAAAGCCAGACAGGCCTCGGCCAATGGACACGCGCCACACAAAGGCGCTTTGGGCTTACAGATCAGACTGGCCATATCCATCAGGGCTTGTGGCCAGTCACCGGCACGATCATCGGACACCCATTGCGCAGAGGCTTCCCGCACAGCCGACTTACCCTTAGGCATTGGCGTTTCAATCGCATAAAGCCGCGTCATGATGCGTTCAATATTGCCGTCCACCACATTGGCCGCCTGCCCAAAGGCAATCGCCGCCACGGCTGCTGCCGTATAGGGGCCAAAACCGGGCAGGCTCAGCAATTGCGCTTCATTCGCCGGAAACACGCCGCCATAATCACGCACCACAACCCGCGCACATTCCAAAAGCCTTCGCGCGCGGGCATAATAGCCAAGCCCGGCCCATTCCGCCATGACGCGTCCATCTTCGGCCGCCGCCAGATCCTGAACGGTCGGCCACAGGCGCAGGAACTTTTCATAATAGGGCGTGGCGTGCGGCACAGTGGTTTGTTGCAGCATGATTTCGGACAGCCACACGCGGTAAGCATCCCGTGTCCCTTCGCGCCATATAAGCGAACGTCCATGCACATCATACCAGTCAAGCAAACGCGCTCTTAAGGCCGCGACAAGGGCTTTATCTTTGCGTATAATCATCACCATGAAACGTGATCTACCATCCTTAGAAGAGTCTGTCCGCATTTTACGCACGACTCATACGCGGCGCGCGCCCAAAGCGCCCCCACCGGTCAACAAGCAGGTTCAGCCGCTGCTGAAAAGCCTGCAAGCGCGTTTTGAAGGCCTTGAGGACGGCACCAGCAAACTGAAAAACCGCTGGCCGGAAATCGTCGGCGAATCGCTCAGCAAGCTGTGTGAGCCCGTGCGTCTCATTAAGGGGCGGCAATCGGCAGCCAATCCCACGGGCGGAGCCCTGGAAATCCGCGTCATGGGGGCCTATGCCCCGCTCATCCAGCATCAGTCCGCCGTGCTGATCGACCGCATCAATCTGTTTTTGGGCGGCAAGCCGGTTGCGCGCCTGCGCCTTATACAGGGGCCTTTGTTGCAAAAAGCAAAGCCTCAGCCAGTGGCCCGTCCAAAGCCCCTGACGCCGCAAGAAGAACTCAGCCTGCAACAATCGGTTAGCCATGTCGAGGATGAAAAGCTCAAAAAATCGCTGCTTATGCTGGGTCGGGCCATAATAAAGCGGCAAAACATGCCAAAATAAGCGTTGAAACCAGTTGCCATATTTACAGCGCAATCGAACGCTTTAAAAAGAACGCAGACGCGGGGCCGCTATGGGCAGGCCCTCACCAATATTTTCGGGGCTGAGACATGCAAAATCTAATGGGTAAATCACTTCGTGTGCTGACGACGGGGGCGGTGATCGGCCTGGCCGTGCTTATAGCCGGATGCACCAAGTCCGGCACCACGGGTGCCGTGAGCGCTGATGATAAGGTTTTGGGCTCCGACACAGCCCCGATTACCCTGATTGAATATGCTTCAGTCGCCTGCCCCATTTGCGCGCACGTCAATGAAGCGGTTATGCCTGAGCTGAAAAGCAAATATATTGATACCGGCAAGGTGCGTTATGTCTATCGCCCCATGATGACCGGCGTGCCGACCATCGCGTCCACAGGGCACAGGCTGGCTGAATGCGCCGGTAAGGACCGGTATTTTCAGACCATTGATGCCCTCATGAGCGCGCAAAAACAAATGTATGTTACGGGCGAAAACGATCAGAATGCCCGCCCTGTCCTGCTGAATATCGCGCAATCTCTGGGTATGTCCGAAGATGATTTTACCAAATGCGTGACCGATCAGGCCGGCCTGAAGCGCCTGAATGATCTGAATACACTCTATCTGGAGCGCGACAAGATCAAAGGGACGCCGACCTTCTTTGTCAATGGCAAGGAAATGAAGATGAAAAAAGGCGACATCAGCGATTTCGACGAAGCCTTCAAACCGATTCTCAGCTCTAAATAAGTCCTGAAAACCTCACCCCCTAGCAGAGATAAAAATATGATCCGGTTACAGAATTTGCTCAAAATGACAGGGATTGCCGCCCTTTTAGGAGCAGGGCTCTTGCTGGCAGCCTGCGGCGGCAATGGCGGAAAAAGTGGTACGCCCATTGGCGATCAGGATATGAGTCTCGGGCCGGACAATGCCAAGATTACGCTGATTGAATATGCGTCTGTGACCTGCGCGCATTGCGCCGAGTTCAACAAGGATGTCATGCCGGAACTGATGAGCAAATATATTACCCCCGGCAAGATTCGCTATGTTTACCGCGAGTTTCTGACACCCCCGACCGAGGTTGCGGCCGCGGGCACCTTGTTGGCGCGCTGCGCAGGCAAGGACCAGTATTTCAAAGTGGTTGATGAAATCATGAAGGCGCAGGGCGAAATGTTCGGCGATGGCACCACAACCAATGCCCTGCCCGTTCTGAAGCGCATTGGCGAAGCGCACGGCGTCTCTGGCGCGGCCTTTGACAAGTGCGTCAGCGACCCGAAGGGCCTGCTGCGCCTGCAAAATAATGTCGATAAATACCTCAAAGAAGACAATGTCACCGGCACCCCGACCTTCTTTATCAACGGCAAGAAGTTAGAGCGCAAAACGGGCACGATCTCTGATTTTGACGACGCCTTTGCACCTCTTTTAGCGGGTAAATAGATGAAAAAGTCTGGCATGGCTGGTCTTGTCGCGGCCTTAAGCCTTATAGCGACCGGGGCTTTAGCGGCAGACCCCGCTTCTATTGCCACAGTGACCGCCACGGATCACGTTTTGGGCAACCCCAGGGCACCGATCACTCTGATTGAATATGGCTCGGTCGCCTGTCCGGCCTGCGCCAGCTTCAATGAAGACGTCATGCCGCAGATCAAGGCGAAATATATTGATACTGGCAAGGTGCGCTATGTGTTCCGCCCCATGCTGACCGGCGTGCCGACTATTGCGGTCGCCGGCACGCGACTGGCGGAATGCGCCGGTAAGGACAAGTATTTCGCGGTTGTTGACGCCGTAATGCGTGGCCAGAAAGACTATTACGCCATGGGTGAAAACAATATGCTGGCGCGGCCTGTTCTGATTAAGATTGCCCAAAGCTTCGGTCTTGATGAGGCTGCTTTTAATACATGCGCCGGGGATGCGGACGGGCTGCAAGGCTTGCAGAACCAGCAGGATGCCGCCATCAAGGCCGGGGTGCGTTCAACCCCTACGCTTTTTGTTAATGGCAAAAAGTTGGAAAACAACCAGCTTGCGGATGTCGAAAAGGCCATTGCTGACGCAAAATAAGCGCACATCTACAGGAAAGGGCCGTTTCGGATATGCCCGCACGTCTGTTATGAAGGTTTAAACACGCGCGTCAGATGTGACGCCTCACCCTATTCGGAATTCTGGGCCGGACTTGCAGTTTCAAAAGATCAAACTTTCGGGATTCAAATCCTTTGTTGATGCGACGGATTTTCGCATTGATCCGGGCCTAACCGGCATTGTCGGGCCGAATGGCTGTGGCAAGTCGAACCTGCTTGAGGCCCTGCGTTGGGTCATGGGGGCTACGTCGGCCAAGGCGATGCGCGGTGCCGGCATGGATGATGTCATCTTTGCCGGGTCGGATAAACGGCCTTCGCGCAACTGGGCCGAAGTGACCCTGACCATCGACAATAGTGATCGGTTAGCGCCGCAACCCTTTACCGACCGGCCGGTTTTGGATGTATCGCGCCGCATCGACCGGGGCGCGGGATCCAGCTATAAGATCAATGGCAAGGAAGTGCGCGCCCGCGATGTGCAGCTTCTGTTTGCCGATGCCTCGACGGGTGCCAATTCACCGGCTCTGGTACGGCAAGGCCAGATTTCCGAGCTGATTGCCGCTAAGCCGCAGAACCGCCGCCGTGTCCTCGAAGAAGCCGGTGGTGTCTCTGGCCTGCATACCCGCCGCCATGAGGCCGAGCTGCGGCTTAATGCGGCCGAAAGCAACCTGTCGCGTCTGGATGATATTGCCCGCGAACTCGATTCCGCCCTGTCACGGCTAAAACGCGAAGCCCGGCAGGCGGACAAATATAAAAAGATTTCCGCCGAAATTCGTGCTCTGCAAAAGGCCATTCTGCACGCCAAATGGCTGGAGGTGCGCGCCCTGCTGGAAGCCGCCATCAGTGACATGCAGGCGCAGGTCAGCCGCGTAGAAACAACCACACGCGCCGCCTCTGCCGGGCAAACCCTGGCGCTGAGGGCGACTGAGGCCATTACACCTTTGCGTGAAGAAGAGGCCGTGGCCGCGACCGTCATGCACCGCCTCACTATTGAAAAAGAGCGCCTTGATCTCGAAGAAAAACAGGTCGCCAGCGAGATTGAGCGTCTTAAAAACGATCTAAGCCGATTAGATACGGATTATCAGCGTGAAATCGACCTGTCGGCGGACGGGAAGGCGCAGCTAGAGCGCCTTCAGGCGGGGCTTGAGCGGGTGCGCGAAGAGATGGCATCGGCCCCTTCGCGTGAGCCGGAACTAAAGGCGGCTGTGGATGCCGCCGAAGCGGGACGTCTGGAGGCCGACCGGGCCATTGAGTCGATCGCGGCTGAACAGGCCGCTCAGGTTGAACGCCAAAGACTGGAAACGGCGCGGCTGGCTGAGGCTAAAGGCCGTTTTGATCGCCTGACTGCGCAAGTACAAACCGCACAGAATGACCGGAAGGCACTCGGCACCTTCGATTATAGCGCGCTCGAAGGCCTGAAAACGCAACTTACGGAAGCGCAAAATCAACTGGATACCGCCCGTAAGGACACAGAGGCGCTGGAGGCGCAGCGCACTACCCTGATCCAAACCGAGGCTATGGCGCGCAAGGCCATGCGCGAGCTTGAGGACATGCTGGGGCGCTTAGTGGCCGAAGCGCGGGGACTTGGACAAATTCTCAACGGCAATCGCAAGGATGGCCAGCCCGTTCTGGATCAGGTGCGGCCCGATAAAGGCTATGAGCTGGCTTTGGCGGCGGCGCTGGGCGATGATCTCAATCTCAGCCTGTCGAAGCGTGCGGGCAGCGCCGCACTGGCCTTCTGGAGTGAAGATTTTGAAAGCCGCGCCGCTAAAATTGACATGGCCGCTCTGGGGGCCGCGCCCTTAAATCAACATGTGCGCGCGCCTTTGGCTTTGGGATTGCGACTGGCAACCATTGGCGTGGTAACGCGCGA
>JBAWDM010000256.1:0-6810 GCA_049590735.1 Asticcacaulis sp.
GTGGCGCTGGCCGCCATGACGCCGGAGCCCACCGGCGATGATATGACATTTTGGGTCAGCGATTCCCCGGCGTCTGAAACCCAACTGACCGAGGCCCTGGCACAAAAGGGGCTGGCGGCTGACTGGCTTTGCACCGCACAAGGCGTTAAGCTATTTGGCCTGATCGGCTATGTGCAGGAACAGGATCCCCGCCTGACGGATACAAAACTCGGCAGGCTGAGCGGCATTATCGGCGCCGCCGCCCGACTTTAGATTTAGAGACTAAAAAATGACTGAACAGAGCGCGCCAACCCCTAAGTCCGGCATAATGGATATTGCGGCCTATATTGGCGGCAAGTCTAAAATCGATGGCGTGACCGATCCCATCAAGCTGTCGTCCAATGAAAACGCTTTTGGTTGCTCGCCCAAGGCCTTAGCCGCCTATGACGCCGCCAAAGCCAAACTGTTTCGCTATCCGGATGGCCACGCCAACCCCTTACGCGAAGCGGTCGCCGCCTATCACGACTTAGAACCGGAACGTCTGGTGTTCGGCAATGGCTCAGATGAGGTGTTTGCCCTGCTCAATCAGGTCTATCTGGAGGCCGGCGATAATATCGTCACCGGTGAGCATGGCTTTCTGGCCTATCGCATTTCG
This sequence comes from Asticcacaulis sp., assembly GCA_049590735.1. Taxonomy (GTDB): domain Bacteria; phylum Pseudomonadota; class Alphaproteobacteria; order Caulobacterales; family Caulobacteraceae; genus Asticcacaulis. The sequence goes on from JBAWDM010000256.1 coordinate 635, forward strand.
GCGCTGGCCTGTCAGGCTGAGGTCAAATTAGCGCCTGAACCCGAACAACGCATCGAGATTGCGGGCCTTCTGGAGCTGGTCGATGATCGCACCAAGCTTGTCTATATTTCCAATCCGGCCAATCCGACCGGCACATGGAATACGCCTGAGGAAATCGCCGACCTGCGGGCCCGGCTTGATCCGTCCATCATATTGGTGGTCGACGAAGCCTATAGCGAATTTGTTGATGAACCGACCTGGGCTTCTGCCTTTGATATGGCGCGCGACCTCAACAATATGGTGGTGACGCGGACCTTTTCTAAGATTCACGGTCTGGCGGGTCTGCGGATCGGTTTTGGCTATTGCCCGCCTGAAGTCATTGAAGCCATTGAGCGGGTCAGGCTGCCGTTCAATATCAATCTGCCGGCACAATATGCCGGTATTGCCGCGCTGTCGGATGCGGCGCACATCGAGGCGTCCCGCCGTCAAATCCTCAACTGGCATCCGCGCATGGTGCAGGCCATTGCCGCCTTAGGACTGGATATCCGCAAAAGCATCGGCAATTTCGAGCTGATCTATTTTAAGGACGCTGCTGAGGCCGAGGCCGCCAACTTATACCTGATGTCGCAAGGCATCATCATCCGTCATGTTGCCAATTACGGCCTGCCGCAATGTCTGCGCGTCACCATTGGCAAGGATGAGGAAAATCAGGCCTTCCTCGACGCGCTGGGTCGTTTTGTAGCGCAACGCTAGGGCTGTTTGCGGTTTTGAACTGTGCTATCTATAGTGATGATCCAAGCCGTCACCTGAGTTTACCATGCCCGATTCCGCCATCTCTGCTGCGCCTGCCAAAATCACCTTCGGGGAAGGTTTCCTGAAGGATTGCTGGTGGTTTGCCGCCCTGTCCGGCGATCTCAAATCCGGCAAGCTGCAACGCTATGTTTTTCTGGATGAGCCTGTGCTGTTGGGCCGCGATCTGGACGGCAAGGCCTATGGTTTGCGCGATATCTGTCCGCACCGCGCAGCCCCGCTTTCGGCCGGTCAGATGCTGCGTGACGGGTCTGGCGCCTGTCAGGTGCAGTGCTGCTATCACGGCTGGACGTTTGACACGACCGGCGCCTGTACCTCCGTGCCATCGCTCACCGAAGATCAAACTCTGGATGTTGGTAAGATCAGGGTGCGCCGTTATGAGGTGCGCGAACAGCAGGGCATTGTGTGGATCTACATGCCGGAAAACAGCCGCATACCGCCTGAGCCGGATCATGAACCGCCGATCCTGCCCGGTGTCGTGGGCGGCCATAAAAACGATATTCGGCCCATCATTGTCGAAACGATGGATTTCGACTCTCATATCGACCATGCGGTCGTAGGCCTGATGGACCCCGCCCATGGCCCATACGTCCATCAGCAATGGTGGTGGCGTTCCGCCAAGCAGCAATTATCAAAAACCAAGGCGTTTGAGCCGCGTGAGATGGGCTTTGCCATGCTGCGTCATGCGCCATCTTCCAACAGCCGCGCCTATAAGATTCTGGGTGGCAAACCGGCCACCGAAATCACCTTTCGCCTGCCCGGCATTCGTTATGAGCATATCGAAATCGGCACGCAACAGGTGCTGGGCCTGACCTGTCTGACGCCTATTGATGACCATACCACGCGCATCACCCAGATATTCTGGTCGGATCATGGGCTATTTCGCTTTATTGCGCCTGTGTTCCGCTTTGGCGCCAGGGCCTTTCTTAAGCAGGACGGCGATATGGTCAATCTGCAAAACGAAGGGCTCAAATATGACCCGGCGCTTTTGTGGGTCGACGATGCCGACACCCAGGCCAAATGGTATCAGCAGCTCAAAAAAGAATGGATGACATCGCGCGCGCAAAAACGGCCGTTCGTTAATCCGGTCAGGGCCGCTACGCTGAAATGGACATCATAATCGGATTTAGGCGGCCTTCAGCGCCTTGACGACCAGCTCAATCTGAACGCGGATGTTTTTAGACAACGCCTCCAGATCCAGACTGCCGCTATCGTCGCTGAGCTGAAATGCCCGGCGCATATTGGCAAAGCACAGGTCTTCGAGAATTTGCGCCCCGCAGGCAATATCGGCCTTTTCCGGCAATTGTTTTTGCGCCTGCGCCTTTTTAAGCGTTTCGGCAAACACCGAGCCAACCGAGTCGCTCAAACGCGCCACTTCCTGACCGGCCGCATCCTGATGGCTCCATTTCATGACAAAGGCCGATAGGATGATGCGCACATTATGTTGGGCTAGTTCGTAGCCGCACATCAATTGCTTATGCAGGCGATCAACCAGCTCAAGACGGTCATCATCGGCGGCACGCATGGCCGCGACATCCTGAATATTACCGGCCGTGATCACCGCCAGAAAAATCTCATGCTTGTCGGTGAAATTCGCAAACAAGGCCCCTGTCGACAGGCCGGCCCCGCGCGCAATATCACGCAGGGTCGCCGCTTCGAAACCCCGTTCGCGAAACAGAGCCTGAGCCGATTCTAAAATCTTTTTGAGGTTACGCTCTTTGGATCTGGCTCGGCTACCTGTTGGCACTGGGTTTTCCTCACGGGCGGCTTCCGGAGCAGCTTCGGCTGCTGTTTCGGTAGCTGTTTTTGGGGCGGTTACTGGGCCTTTTTCAGGGCCATTTTCGGTGCCGCTCTTTGAGTCGGCGGGGCGGGTGGCATCGTACATACGCGGTTACTCTTACTGATACTTTAAAAAGCTTCCCTAACGGAAACCCTTGTCTCGCAAAACTTATTTAGTATGACAAGCTGGGCAATACAATGGCCAAAAGCCTGTTTTACGTTGGTTTTCTTAGCGTACGCACTTATCTGCGGGGGCGCTCAATAAGAGTTAACGGTGCATGCCTAGCTTTAAAAAAACTCGACTTTTGCCGGTATTCGCGTCATAAGGCCTTATGACGACTTTTCTTTTTTATCTGGCCCTTGTGGCCATGTTCTCTGTTTTGATTGTGCTGGGTGTAGGTGTTTTCAGCCTTATTCGCGGCGGCACCTTCCGTGAGAACTGGTCGAACAAGCTGATGCGTTTGCGCATATTGTTGCAGGCGATTGCCATTGTGCTGCTGGTCACGCTGGCCTGGCTGATGCACAAGGGCGCATAGACGCCCAGATCATCAGATGGTGTTTGATCCATATGACGCCATCTGATACCTAAGCGCGCATGGTTAAACTCAATAAAATCTATACCCGCACCGGCGATGACGGCACCACGGGTCTGGCCGATGGCGCACGCCGCCCAAAGGACGATCCGCGCCTGATCGCCATCGGCAGTGTCGATGAAACCAATGCCGCCCTTGGGCTGGTGCGACTTTATAGCGCAGGGCCGGATGCGTCCCTGCAAAAGCTGGATACTTTGCTGGCGCAGCTACAAAATGACCTGTTCGATCTGGGGGCTGATCTGGCCACGCCTTCGGATGACATAGCCTGGACGCCGATCCGGATTAAGGCCGCGCAGGTGACCGCGCTGGAAGTCGCGCTGGATGCCTTTAACGCGCCCATGACGCCGCTGACATCCTTTATCTTACCGGCGGGTTCGCCCTTAAGCGCCCATCTGCATCTGGCGCGCACCGTAGCACGGCGCGCCGAGCGCGATACCGTGACGCTCAGCCGCATCACGGACGAACAGCTCAATCCGGAGGTGCTTAAATATCTGAACCGCCTGTCGGATCTGTTGTTTGTTCTGGCCCGCCACAGTAATGATCAGGGTCGCGCCGATGTGTTGTGGGTGCCGTCTGTCTAAAAAACTAAAAAGGAGTTGCCATGTCAAAAGCCCTTATTGCCGCCTGCCTGTCCCTGTCCTGCCTACTGCTCGTTCAATGCAAGCCCGCACCTGAAGCTGGCAAATCTGAGGTTGGCAAATCTGGGACTGCAAAACCTAACACCCAAGGCGGCCCCGATATGGGTTTTGACGTCAAGTTAAGCTTTACGCCTGCCGCGCTCAGTGCCCTAAAGGCCGCCGATGATAATTACGCGGTGGATGCCAGCTATTATGCCTATCCCACCGAAACCTCGATGAGCAAGGCCAATCGCCTGCATCAGCTTGAGTTAGGCGATGAAGAAATCGGTGCCTATGTGAGCACAACTCAGGTGCATATCACCGGTAACACCGTGGATCGCTCGCTTTTGACCGACATCAAGGGCCCCGCCATGGTTCTGGTCAGGGCCTATAGCATCGCCAGGGTCGGTAATGAGACGGATCGGCTGAGCTGCAATAATTACCGTGACACGCTGGAACGTGCCCAAAGCGGCCCTGTTACCCTGAGCTGCGATATCGTTAAGCCTTAAGGCTTTGCGGGAACTTCAGGTGTCTGATTTGCCGGGGCCGCAGCCGCCTTTACGGCACGGGCATTGCTGGCGGTTTTGGCATCGTCATGGAAGTCCATCTTCGCCGGTTCGCCCGGCTGACGGCCCGTAATGGTCGGCAAATAGATACGCGCATAACATTTGCGCTCCTGCCAGACATACCAGTTGCCAGCGCCTTCGCATTTTTTGAGAGGAATGCTGTAAAACCAGCTATAGCCGACCACACTTGCGCTTATTATGCCCAGCAGAATAACGAATATATATTTGAGTTTGCCTATTTGGCTGGGCATGACAATTCCGGTATCTTGACGTCAACGGAAAGTTGAGCGCATATAAAAACAGGCGTGTATATGCCCTGATCCCAATATAAGGGCAATGGAAATTCACACAATACCGCCCTTTAAAGGCCAAAGCTTACCCCGCTTGAAATCAGGGTGTGACAAAGCGATATTGACTTTCGGGCTGCAGATCGTCACTAAAGCGCAACAGCGAAAAGCCTCTGGTTTTAAGGCGTGAGCCCGGGCCGGAGACATAATAAAGAGGTAACTGTCATGAAGATTTTGGTGCCCGTAAAGCGGGTCTTGGATTACAACGTCAAGGTGCGCGTCAAGGCGGATCAGTCGGGCGTCGATCTGGCCAATGTCAAGATGTCGATGAACCCGTTTGACGAAATCGCCGTCGAAGAAGCCGTCCGCCTCAAGGAAAAAGGCGTTGCCACGGAAATCGTCGCCGTCTCCATCGGGCCCGCACAGGCCAAAGACACCATCATCACCGCGCTGACCATCGGGGCCGATCGCGGCATACTGATACAGACCGATGCCGACATCGAGCCCTTAGCGGTGGCCAAGCTGCTCAAGGCCGTGGCTGAGGCGGAGACACCCGACCTGATCATTATGGGCAAGCAGGCCATTGACGGCGACAATAATGCCACCGGCCAGATGTTATCGACCCTGCTCGACTGGCCACAGGCGACCTTTGCCTCAAAGGTGGTCATTGCTGATGGCGAAGCGCAGGTGACGCGCGAAGTCGACGGCGGCCTGCAAACCCTGGGTGTCAAGCTCCCCTGCGTCATCACCACCGATTTGCGCCTCAATGAGCCGCGCTATGCGTCACTGCCCAATATCATGAAGGCCAAGAAAAAGCCGCTGGAGATCAAGCCGATCAGCGATTACGCCGTCGATATCGCCCCGCGCCTGACCGTCGTCAAGGTCACCGAACCGCCCAAGCGCAGCGCCGGCATCAAGGTGGCTGACGCCGCCGATCTGGTCACCCACCTCAAATCCGCAGGAGTCCTCTGATGGCCGCTCTCGTTATTGCCGATCATGACGGCACCACCTTGCGCGACACGACGCAAAAAACCGTGACCGCCGCGCTTGAATTATCCACGGATGTCGATGTGCTGGTCTATGGGGACGGCGTGTCCGCCATTGCCGAGGCTGCCGCCAAAATTTCCGGCGTGCGCAAGGTGCTGCTGAGCCAGTCGGCTGACCTGAAGCAGGACATTGCCGAAGATGTCGCCCTTTTGATCAAGGGTTTAGCGTCTGACTATGACGCCATCTGCATTCCGGCCTCATCGTCAGGCAAGAATTACGCCCCGCGCGTGGCGGCTTTGCTGGATGTCTCCCTGCTCAGTGATGTCATGGTCGTGGTCGACGCCAATACTTTTACCCGCCCCATCTATGCCGGTAATGCAATGGAAACCATCAAAACCTCTGATGCCAAAAAGGTGATGACCGTGCGCACGACGGCCTTTAAGGCTGCCGCAGATGGCGGATCGGCTTCGGTTGAGACGGTCGCCGCCCCTGCCTCAAAGGCGGGAACGCGCTTTATCTCTGAGGAAAAGGTCGTGTCGGATCGCCCCGAACTGGGCG
>JBAWDM010000257.1:0-7401 GCA_049590735.1 Asticcacaulis sp.
CGCTCAGCTTCTGCTCACATCGCTGTTTGCGGCCGGCGTCAGCCTGTCTGCCGTTTCCCTTTTAGGCCTGTCCGGCTGGTTTCTGACGGGGGCAGCCATAGCCGGTGCAGGCGGCCCATTGTTGGCACAGGGGTTCAACTATCTGCTACCCAGTGCCGCGATCCGTTTTTTTGCGATTGCCCGTACGGCCCTGCGCTATGGTGAGCGCTATATGGGCCATAGTGCTGCCTTGCGCGCCATGGCCCGTTTGCGACCCGCCCTGTTAGACCGGATATTGCATGCAGAGCCTGACAAGACCCTGAGACTCAGTCGTGGCGAAACCTCCAGCCGCTTTATTCAGGATGTGGCGGCGCTTGAAAACGCATTGATCATGCAAAGTGTGCCACCTGCCGGACTGGCCGGCATACTCACGGCGCTTATACTCACAGCCTTGGCCGGTCTGTGGCCGGTTGTCATACTGGCGGCCTTTATGGGCATGGCCTTACTGGGCAGCCTGTTTATTCATCGTCATGTGCCGAAAGCCGATGCCACCGAACAGGCTGCCATGGGGGCGCTGAAGGCCCGCTTTTTCACACTTATGCCTCTGCTGCCCGATATTCGCGCCTATGATATGCGCGCGTCGCTTATGGTGGAATTAGAAGAGCTTGAAGCCAGCTTACGCGCCGCTAAAACCCACACCATCAGCCGGGCGGCCTTAAGCAACGCCCTGATCATCACCCTGACCGGCCTGTGTCTGGCCGCAGTGGCCCTCAGTAGTTTTCAAGGTGCATTGCCGCTTATGGCCTTAGCCCTTCTGGCGACCAGCATGGGGTTTGAAAGTGTCGCCAACATAAGCCGCGCCATCGACCAAAGGGCAGGCTTTGCACAGGCGAAAGCCCGCGTGTCTGAGATTTACGAGCAGCCGCAGCCGTCTCACAACGGTCAGGCCTCAGCCGACCCCGCCTTTATTTATCATGGTACGGCCTATCCACTCAGGCCGGATACGCGCCTGCGCATTGACGGACTTTCGGGCAGCGGCAAGACACGCCTGATCGAGGCCCTGATGGGTCTGCGCAGCTTAGACAATTTGAAAACCACGGCGGATATACGCACCTTCGCCCTTTGCCCGCAGGATGCCGCTTTTATTACCGGAACGGTGGGGGACAATCTGATGATGGGTCTGAATGAGGAGAGGCTGACCAGCCTTAGTCCTGCCGAACGCGATACGCTTTTTCTGGACGCGCTCGGCAAGGCCTGTCTGAAAGCCCGAATTCTGGCCATGCCTAAGGGGCTGGCGACCTGGATTGGCGATGGCGGAGTGACACTTTCGGGCGGTGAGCGTAAACGGCTGGCTCTGGCGCGCAGCCTGCTTAGGTCTGCGCCCATTCTTATTCTGGATGAGCCGACCGAAGGGCTTGATCTGGCCACCGAGGCGGAAGTCATCGGAAATATTGCGCAACATCTGCGCCAGATGAGGCAAGGCCTAATCCTGATCAGCCACCGCGAAGGGCCGCGCCAACTGACCGATCAAATTCTGACCCTTTAGGCGTTTTTAGCCCCGTAAGCCGCGAAAAAGACAAACATGGCGGCCTCTACCTCCGCCTCTATTTCGGCCTCAGTGGGCAGCGGACAATAGTTGAGCAGGCGCGCCTTGATCAGGCGGCCATGAATAAGCGAGGTAAACTGATGCGCTGCCATAACCGGATCATCCATGACCAGTTCTCCGCGTGTCACGGCCTTACGCATATAGTCGGCCAGCAGTTCCGCCCCCCGTTTAGGGCCGGCTTCATAAAAGGCACGTCCGACATCGGGTGATTTCTTGCATTCGGCCGTAATCAGCCGCCAGTTTTGCAACATGCGTTCCGTTGTCGATACCTCTACGTAGCGGCGGGCAAACCGGGTCAGCACTTCACGGGCCGTGCCATCTTCCAGCAGCAGGTCGCTAACCTGACCACGATGAAATTCACAGTGGCGCATAACATAGGCGGTAAACAGCTCATCTTTATTCTTGAAGTAATTATAAAGCGTCCCCTTGGAACCACCCAGCTTGGCGGCAATGGTGGACATGGAGGCACCGGCGTAGCCTTCGGTCAAAAAGATATCCGTGGCCACCTCAAGAATAGCTTCGCGACGATCTTCGCCGCTCATGCGTGTTTTGGGCTCATTGGTCTGGGCTTCATCTGTGCCTGTAACAATCTGTGACGTGTGCATTGCAAAAAAAATCCTCAACCGTACGGTATGGTCAATTGACATATACGCGCTTTGTGCCTATAAGTCCAGTCAAAATGACCATACCGTACGGTTACATCAAGAGTCGCCTCCATGTCTATATCCTCCCCTAAGCCTTATCGCTCACGCGCTGTCATTGCCATTGCCGCCATATTAAGCGTGGGATTAAGCGCCTGCAGCACGATTCCGCAAAGCGCCCCATTTGCGGCCGAGCCCAGTCAGGCCAAGAAGGTCAATCCGATTGACAACCTGAATAAGCAGGTTTGGTGGAAAGGCATGGGTGATGCCCAGTTGCAAACCCTGTTGGCTCAGGCCTCGGAAAATTCGCCGACTCTGGCCGAAGCTGAGGCACGCCTGAATCAGGCCGAAGCCTCGCTGTCGCAATATCGCGCCGCCAACCGACCCTCGGTCGATCTGAATGTCAAGCCTACTGAAACCAAGCAAAGCTACAAATATTTGTTCCCCGAAGAGGCTGTGCCCAAGGGTTATAAAGATTATGGCCTGGCCACGTTGAACCTGAACTGGGATCTGGATTTCTGGGGCCGTAACCGCGCCGCCGTTTCGGCTGCGACCACGCAGGCTCAGGCCGCTCAGGCGGAAGTGGCTCAGGCACGTCTGGTTCTGACGACAGCTATTGCCGCCAACTATATTGATCTGGATCGTCTCTATAAAGAACGCGATCTGGCCGCACGCGCCGTCGAAATCCGCAGTGACAGCGCACATCTTGTGGCGCAAAAACTCGCCAATGGCGTGACCAATAAGGGTGAGGACGCTCAGGCCCGCGCCAGCGTCCTGTCTTCACAAGCCGATGTCGCCGCGCTTGATGAGCAGATTGCTCTTAACAAGCATATGATCGCGACCCTGATCGGGGCTGCGCCGGATTTTGCCGATAAGATTGAACGCCCCAACCTCACTGCCGAGGCCTTTGGCCCTGCCCCCAAAACCGTCAGCCTCGACCTGATCGGTCGCCGCCCCGACATTATTGCCGCCCGCTGGCGCGCTGAGTCGGCCAGTGCCCGCATACGTCAGGCCCATGCCGCCTTCTACCCCAATATCAATATTGCCGGGTTTATCGGCTTTCAGTCTATTGGCGTAGGCAATCTGTTCACCAAGGGCGCTGATATGGGTGAAATTGGCCCTGCACTGAGCCTGCCTATTTTTGATGGTGGCGCATTGAAGGCCAATTTGAAATCAGCCGAGTCCGGTCATGCCCTCGCTATAGCCAGCTATAATGAGGATGTTTTGACCGCCATGCAGCAGGTGGCAGACACCCTGACCAGCCAGCGCGCGCTCAATGATCGTTTAAACGCGTCCGAACAGGCATTGAGCGCCTATGAAGATGCGTATCAGGTCAGCAAGCTGCGTTATGATGGCGGTCTTACCGATTACACGACCCTGCTGGTGGCCGAGCAAGGCCTGATTGGCCAGCGTCGTGTCGTTGCCGACCTGCACAGCCGCGCCCTTACCCTTAACGTCGCCCTCATCAAAGCTCTGGGCGGCCAAAACACCTCAACAAATTAATCTTCAGACATCCGCGTCCGAAGCCTAAGTCCGAAACGAGATCAGATCATGCCCGATACAGCGCAAAACATCGAGAACCCTGAAAATAACGCCCCCGGCGCAGCCCCGGCAACGAAACCCGTGGCCACTGGCAATGCCAGACGCCGGCGACTTCTGACCTGGCTGGGTGTCGCCGTAGCAGTCGGCGCTGTGGTTTACGGCGCCTATTACTTCATAGTCGCGTCGCATTATGTGTCCACGGACAATGCCTATGTCGGCACAGATACGGCGCAGGTGAATGCGTTGGTGTCGGGCCCGGTGGCCAGCATCTCGGTCTCGGAAACTCAGGCTGTCAAGGCCGGTGACATTCTGATGACCATTGATGATGCCGATGCCAAGATCGCCGTCACACAGGCGCAGGCCGCTCTGGCTTTGGCCAAGCGTCACGTGCAGGGCTATATGGCCAGTGATGCGGCTCTGGCCGGACAGGTCGGCGCCAGCGAAGCCGAACTGGCCCGCAGTCAGGCCATGATTGCCGCCGCCCAATCCAGCCTGAACAACGCCAAGACCGAACTGCAACGCCGGCAAAATCTGGCGCAGTCGGGTGCTGTCTCGCAAGAAGAACTGACCACAGCACAGAACGCCTACACACAGGCTCAGGCGCAATATAACACAGCCCTTGCCAATCGTGATGCCGCCAAGGCCGGTGTGGCTTCGGCCGGTGGCCAACGCGCAACGAATGCCACGCAGTTTTCCGGCGTAACTCAGGATCAGAACCCTGAGGTTCTGAACGCACAGGCTAAGCTGGACGCCGCCGAACTGGCGCTGCAACGCACCACCGTGCGTGCCCCTACTGATGGCATTATCGCCAAAAAAGCCGTTCAGGTCGGCCAGCAGGTTCAGGTGGGCACACCATTGATGACCGTGGTGCCTACCTCACGTGCCTATGTTGATGCCAACTTCAAAGAAGGCCAGTTGCGTAAGGTTAAAGCCGGGCAATGTGTCGAACTCTATTCGGACCTGTACGGCAAAAGCGTCAAATATAACGGCACAGTGCGCGGCATTTCCGGTGGTACGGGTTCGGCCTTCTCGCTCATTCCGGCGCAGAATGCCTCAGGTAACTGGATCAAGGTGGTTCAGCGCCTGCCTGTACGCATTGATCTCGACCCCAAGCAATTGGCCAGTCACCCCTTGCGTGTCGGCCTGTCGATGGATGCGAAGATCGACACGAATGCCGGTGAGTGTAAAAACTAAAATCCTCCCCCTGACCCTGCGCCTGCTCTCTTAAGTCGCAGGGTTATTTTTTCTCGATAAAATGAGGCTTGCTATGTCCTCCACAACGGCTCCCGCCAGTGCAGCCGCACCTTCCGGTGCAGCATCCGTCCCTGCGCCCCTGACCGGCACCTTACTGGCGGTCACGGCTATTGCTCTGGCGCTCGGCACCTTTATGCAGGTGCTTGATTCCACCATTGCCAATGTGTCCGTGCCGACCATTGCCGGTGATCTCGGCGTCTCCACCTCTCAGGGCACCTGGGTCATTACCTCGTTTGCAGTGTCCAACGGCATTTCCGTGCCCCTGACCGGCTGGCTGATGGGACGTTATGGCGTCGTGAAGGTGTTTGTTGCCTCCGTCATCATGTTCACCATTGCCTCCTTCCTGTGTGGCATTGCATGGAATATCGACTCCCTCATCGTGTTTCGTATTTTACAGGGTGCCGTTTCCGGCCCGATGATTCCGGGCTCGCAAGCGCTTCTGATGATGATCTTTCCGCCCAATAAGCGGGGTACAGCGCTGGCCATCTGGTCTATGACCACCCTTGTGGCGCCCATATGCGGGCCGATTATGGGTGGCTATATCTCAGATAATTACGCATGGCCGTGGATATTCTTTATCAACCTGCCAGTCGGGGTTATCTGTGCCTTCCTATGCTGGCGCGGCCTGTCGGACCGTGAAACCCCCACCTTTTCCCGGCCCATTGACCGCACCGGTTTTGCCCTTCTGGTTATCTGGGTCGGGGCCTTGCAGGTTCTGCTGGATACCGGCAAGGATGTCGACTGGTTCAATTCTCCGGCCATTGTGGTCGAAGGGCTTGTCGCGCTGATTGGCTTTATTGCCTGGGTCGTTTGGGAGTTAAACGACAAAAATCCCATGGTTGACCTGTCCCTGTTCAAGAAGCGCAATTTTGTGATCGGCTGTCTGGTGCTATGTACAGGCTATGCCATCTTCTTTGGCAATAACCTGCTGATGCCCTTATGGCTGCAAACCAATATGGGTTATATCGCCACCTGGGCAGGTTTGGTTGCCGCACCTTCGGGGGTTGTCGCAGTCATCATGACTCCGTTCGCCGCCCGCATGCTCAATAGATATGACGCGCGCATTCTGGCCACGGTGTCGATGTTCTTCTTCAGCCTCAGCTTCTATATGCGCTCGCTCTATACGCCCGACGCCAGCTTCTTTGTTCTGGCGGCCCCGATGCTGGTTATGGGGGTGGCCATGAGCTTCTTCTTCATCTCCATGGTGTCTATCACCTTGAACGGTGTTCCGCCGCAGCAGATTCCGGCCGCCTCAGGTCTGTCCAATTTTGCCCGGATCGTCGCCGGCAGCTTTGCCGCCTCACTGGCCACAACCATATGGGAGCGCTTTGAATCGACACATCAGACCCGTCTGGCTGAGGTCATGGGGGCCACAGACACCCCTTTCCAGCAGGCCATGCATATGGCTGAGTCCATGGGGTTATCATCGCAGCAAGGCGTCGGACTGGTCTTACGTCAGGTCATGTCACAGGCCTATCTTCAGGCCTCGCTCGATTTCTTCCGTATTTCGGCGGTTATTACCCTGCTCCTGATCCCGCTGATCTGGCTGAGCGCACGCACCATGGCAACCGGCGGCGCCGTTCACGCCGCCGCAGACTAGGCCTTGCTCACACCCATTGGTATCTTCATGTCATGCAGCATATGTGAGACATGGTGATGATCGTGACCGCGTCGCCCCATCATAACCGCGCGTTGTGCTTTGGGCGGCGTCAGTCCGGCTTCGCGCAGAATAGCTGCGACCCGCTCATCAAAGGCGGGACGTAAAGCGGTCTTATCGATGGATATGCCCGGCCCCAACAACACCTCATCAATTTCATCCATCACGAAAAGCTCATCAACAAAATGGTACATATAGTCCATGCTTTTCAACAGGCGTTGATGGCTGACACAATCGCCATCCCCTAAGCGCACCATCCAGTCTTGCGTAAATTCAACATGATAGGCCATGTCGTGCAGGCATTTTGCGGCTATATCCGCCAATTCCGGGTCGGCAGATCCTTTGAGCGCGTCCAGAAACAGATAGTGATACTGAGAAAACAGAAACTGCCGCGCCAGGGTCTGCGGGAAATCACCATTGGGCTGCTCAACCAGCAGGCAGTTGTGATAATCATTAGCCGCGCGATGAAACGCCAGCGCATCGGCATCGCGGCCCGCCTCATCATATTTAGCCGCCAGTTCCAGCCAGTAGGTCGCCTGCCCTACCAGATCCAGAGCCAGACTGGACAGGTTTAGATCCAGAGCCTGACCGGGAGCCCGCCCGCACCAGGCACTCAGGCGCTGGCCCAGTATAAGCGCGTCATCGCCCAAACGGATCGTATAGTCAAAAATAGGTTGTCTCATCTTCCCTGGCCTTATTTTATTTTATTATCATTTTAAAAC